>CAYZBC010000104.1:0-14910 GCA_964476535.1 uncultured Maribellus sp. | reverse complement strand
TTTATTATTGTTGATGACGCCTCAACAGACCAAACATTAAATATAATTAAATCTTTTAGTGACAAACGCATAAAACTTATTGAGAATAAGATAAATGTGGGAAACAATAATGCTCGCAATATTGGGATGGGAATAGCTACAGGAGAATACATTTGTGCAATGGATGCAGACGATATTGCTGTTCCCAATCGTGTTCAGTTTCAACTTGATTTTATGGAAGAAAATAAAGAATACGGAATGTGTGGAGGATTTTTTGATATTCTTGATACTAAAGAAACCTATACCCGTTCTGAAAAATACGAAGAACTAAAAGTATGGCTACTAAGCAATGTCATTTTTAAACATCCGACGGTTTTCTGGAGAACTTCCCTTTTGAAAAAATACCTATTAGAGTATAATCCTGAATACAGATATGCGGCTGATTATGATCTTTTTGTTCGTGCTGCCTCCTGTTTCCCTGTAACAATTTTACCACAAGTGGTATTAGAATTCAGGGAACATCCCGAACAAATAACCGCTGCAAAAGCAAACGAACAGGGTAGAATAGCTGATATTATTAGATTGAAACAATTAGCTCTTTTTGAAATAAGGCCTACCAGTGAAGAAGCATTAATCCATCTGGCATTAATGAACAGAAGAAAGATCGTCAATGAAAAGCAATTTGAGAAACTTAAAAGTTGGGCAAACTTCTTGGTTGAAAAAAATAACTCAATTGGGTATTATGAATCTGTTCAACTTGCTTATTTTCTGAAAAGCTTGCTAAAGTATGTTTTGAAAAATTTTAAAATATCAAACAAGGTTGGGAATGCTTTATAATAATTATTAATTTAAAAAGAGAAGTTCTCAAGATTGAATATATTAAAGAATTAAAGGCACATAATTTGTTACATTTGTAAGTCTTAAAATATGAACGCAACTCTATGAAACAAAACCAATTTCTAACTAAAATTCAGCTGAAATTATTAATTGTTTTTTTATTCTTTTTGATTGGCGGATGTAAAAACACAACGGAGTCAAATTCTCAAGACACCAATGAAGCACTACCAGAAGAGAAAAACATTGTTGAAACTATCGTTCTGGTAAAACAAGATTTTACCCGTGAAATAATCAGTAATGGAAAATTATCAGCTATACAAAAAGCTGAACTTTATTTTAAAAATCCAGGTATAATCGAATCAATTAACACGAATAGCGGTAAGTTAGTTTCTAAAGGCACCGAGCTTGCAAAACTTCAGAACCAGGATTACCAATTTAATCTGAGGAAAGCTCGGGTGAGTATGGAGAAAGCTGAAATTGACAAGTTAGATGCGTTGTTGAGTATGGGATATAAGAATGGCAGTTCTGAAATTACTGAGGAACACCTTAAAATTGCCAATATCCGTTCTGGTTATAATCAGGCAAAAATTCAGCTCGACGAAGCAAATAACCAACTTGAAAATACAATATTAAAAGCTCCTTTTAAAGGCAAGGTTGAAGGCCTTAAACAAAAAACATTCGAAAAAGCGGACCTCTCGAAACCTTTTTGCACCTTAATAAACGACAGCCGTTTTACCATCGATTTTCCACTTTTAGAAACTGAAATCAGCCAGGTAAGTACTGGCCAAAAAGTTTCTGTTTCTCCAATTGCAGGAGCTAAGCTAACAACTGGCACAATTACAGAGATTAACCCGCGCATCGACGAAAATGGATTAGCATGGTTGAAAGCAGAAGTAATTAATCCCGGCGGTTATCTGGAAGGAATGAATGTAAAAGTTAGTATTAAGAAAGCGATTATGGGTAAGTTAGTTGTACCAAAACAATCGGTTGTTTTACGCCAAAATCGCGAAGTGCTTTTCCGTTTTACAAAAGGAACTGCTTATTGGACCTACATAAACGTATTGGATGAAAACGAAAACCAATATTCGGTAGTTGCTGCCGAAGGCGCTACCCTTGAGCTAGGTGATACCGTTATTATTTCGAATAATCTGAATTTGGCGCATGAGTCGGAAGTGGAAATAAAATAAGTTAACCATGAAAATTATCCCTTTTTTTTTACTAGTCCTTCTTTTTTCTTGTACACAAAAAAGAGACATGCAATTAAGTAACCTGAAGATTGAATTAGGTTCAGTTTTGGAAAGTCCAACAACCGATAAATTATTTGCTGACGTAAGATATACAAAACTCGAATCGCAAGCTGATATATTATTGGGCGATGATTTGTATTTTGAAACAAGAGAGGATAAATTATACATTCTCGACAGAAGGCATCAAAAATCTTTACTGGTTTTTAGCAACAATGGAAAGTTTTTAAGTAAAGTTGGAAAAGTTGGCAACGGTCCTGAAGAATATACCAACGCAATTGATTTTATTATCAGAAATGATACCGTTGATATACTTTCGTCCAGAGGTGATGATGTTACTATTTACAGCTACCTGTTAAAAGGTAAATTTATTACAAAAAAGGAACTTAAGCATCAGGCTTATTCCTTCCAGTTGATAGACGACAAGTACTACGCAGTTAGCACCAATTACAACAAAATGCTATACGATCACCAAGTTTATCTGCTCGATAAAAATGGAAACGAAGTAAAAAAGCTTTTACCCAATAACACCGAAATAAATATGCCCATTGGAGAGAATTGTTTTAGTATTTTCAAAAACCAGGTTTATTATTTCGAGGCGTTTAATAATAAGGTTTACTTTTTTGAGAATGAAGAATTAAAACCGATTTACGAACTGGATTTTGGAAAGTATAATATTCCTAAAGAATTTTTCCATACTGATTTAATGAAAGGCTTTGAGACAATTAACAAGCAGGGCTTTTCGCTGATTAAAAATGTCTTCGTAAATACTGACCACATTATATTTGAGGTTACCAAACAAAAAGAAGGAGAACCCGGTAGTTTATATGTAATAACCTACAACAAAAAAACCGAAGAAATTCAAAGCATAACATTAGACGAAGACAATTATATTTTTAGGTATCCAATTGGGCTAAATGACAAAAACGAAATGATGTATCTGGTTTTTCCGATGGGTGATATAAATGCTGATTTTGAAAGGTTTGGTCTGAAACCAAATATCTCTGATTTTAATGAATCGGATAATCCGATAGTTGTTTATTGTAAATTATAATTTATAAGTATGGGGAAGCTTATTCTAAAATCCTTTGACGAAAAGAACAGTAGTAAGATTTATATGAATGGGGCATTTTCGAGTTATTTTTGTTTACCTGAAGTTGAATCTTTAAAAATGCCCAGAGGAATTCAGAACAATCAACTGGTTTTTAGTTGCTCTCCTCTCGATTTTTTTAATGATGATGCAAAAAAGGAAAGTAAGAAAATCGAGATTGCTGGACAAAAACTTAAGATTCAATATGACTCAAATCCATTTATAATTATTGTAAAAGAGTGAAGCTAAAAAAGACCAAATAACTAATTCATGGTAAAATTCTTAATCCATCGTCCGGTAGCAGTTGTAATGGCATTTTTAGCCTTTTTATTAATTGGTATTGCAACTACCTCCAATCTTCCTGTCTCGTTAATGCCCGATATCGATATTCCTGTAATATCTATTCGTGTGCCTGCATCGGAAATGCCAGCCCGACAATTGGAAAATACAGTGGTTAAACCAATTCGGAACCTATTAAAAGAGGTGAATCATGTGGAATCGCTGAAAAGTGAAACCCGTGATGGCACGGCTTGGGTAGAACTCCGTTTTCGGCATGGCACTCCAATCGATTTAGCTTCTGTCGAAGTAAACGAGAAAGTCGATAAGGCCATGAATTTTCTTCCGCGCGATATGCGCCGCCCGGAAGTAATCCGCGCCAGTGCCTCCGATATCCCTGTCTTTTATCTAATGGTTAATAAAAAGGAAGAAACAATAACCGGAAATAAAGAAGAGTTTTTGCAGTTGAGTAATTTTACCGGGCAGGTAATCCGTAAACGTTTGGAACAACTCCCCGAAGTAGCTCTGGTTGACATGAGCGGTTTGCAATACCCAGAAATTAAAATTACTCCTGATAAAGCTTACTTACAAAATGGTGCATTTACCATTTCTCAACTGGAGCAAGTTCTTCGGGAAAACAACATTGATTTGGGGAACCTGCTAATTCGTGATGGACAATATCAATACAACATTCGGTTTAATGCGCGATTACGCGATGTTTCAGACATTGAAAATGTTCCGGTTGATTTAAACGGAAAAGTAGTATTGTTACGCGATATTGCAGACATTAGTTTGCAGCCACAAAAACCACAGGGAAACATAAAATTCAATACAAACCATGCCGTTAGTTTGGCTGTAATTAAACAGTCGGATGCTAAAATGGCTGGGTTAAAAAAGGAACTTGAATTTCTTGTTTCACATTTTAAAGAAGATTATCCAGACCTCGATTTTTCAATCACCCGAGACCAGTCAAAATTATTGGAATACTCCATTAGCAACCTAGGTCAAAGTTTGTTAATTGGTGGTCTACTGGCGTTTCTCGTTATGTTTCTTTTTCTGCGAGAACACAAAGCACCGTGGCTCATTGGAATCAGCATTCCGGTGTCGTTGCTTCTTTCGCTTTTGCTTTTCTATCTCTCCGGTCTTTCAATAAATATTATCTCCTTATCGGGTCTAATTCTTGGTGTTGGGATGATGATTGATAACTCCATTATTGTAATAGATAACATTACACAACACCGGCAAAGGCATTCTGTTTTAGACGTAGCATGCGAAGATGGAACAAACGAGGTAATTCGCCCTTTAATAAGTTCGGTACTTACTACCTGTGCTGTGTTTATACCGCTTATATTTATGAAAGGAATGGCCGGGGCACTGTTCTTTGATCAGGCGGTTGCCGTTTCTATCGGGTTAATTGTTTCGCTAATTGTCTCTTTTACTTTACTTCCTACCCTTTATCGGATATTCTATAGAAAACAAGGGAATCAAGTAAAAAAGGTTAGTTATCCCAGGTATTTCCATTGGTACGAAATTGGATTGAAATTTGTATTTCGCCGTCAATTTATAACCTTGTTAATTGTTGTTTTACTAATTGCCGGGGCAGCCGTTTTATGGCAAGTACTGGAAACTTCAAGATTTCCAAAAGTAAGTCAGGACGAAACGGTTTTAAATATAGATTGGAATGAACCGGTTACTTTGGAAGAAAATAATGCCAGGATAAATAAAATGTTTTCTGCTTTGAAACGAAAACCGGAGTATATTATTGAGGAAGCCGGAAAACAACAATACCTTTTAAACAGTGGCGAAGAATCCGGGACTTCTGAAAACAAACTTTTTATAAAATCAGCTTCGCCAACTGAATTGAGTAATCTAATTTCTGAACTGGCTGGAAATCTTGAAAACGATTACCCTGCTGCGGATTTTAGTTTTAGCGAATCGGAAAATCTTTTTAACCTGGCATTTGGAAAAACTGAAGCACCGCTGCTTGCCCGTTTTTCACATTTTCATTCGGGCGACCAAAACTATCTTGCGGAACTTACTGCGCTGTTAAACGATTTGCAAAATGAATACCCGGGAGAATTAAAATCGAAACTAATTACCCGAAATCTTATTCTATTGGAAACCAACCCGGAGAAACTAATGTTTTACCAGGTTGACAACGATGAACTTTATCGCGAAATTAAAAGTGCTTTTAATGTAAACACCGTGTTTACTATTAACGACAACAACATGTTTGTTCCGGTGAGTATCGGCAACACATTTCAATCGGTGTACGAAATCACCCAGAACATTACCATAAAAAACAGAAATGGGGAGCAAATCCCTCTTTCAGGGTTGGTTAAAATAAGTTCAGGTACAGGATTAAAATCCATTGTTTCGGGTAAAGAGAGTGAGTATTTCCCCGTTTTGCTAGACATAAACCCAAAAGAGTTTAAGACTGTAACCGGCAAATTAAAGGAAATCGCAAGCGCTCATAAAAGCTTCGATTTAAGTTTCGGTGGTTCAATACTTTCAAACAAAAAGATGATAAATGAACTGCTTTTAATAATCGGGGTGAGTTTGTTGTTGCTCTATTTTATCCTGGCCGCACAATTCGAGTCGTTTGTTTTACCAATTATTGTGTTGTTGGAAGTTCCTATCGATTTGTTTGGCGCATTTTTGTTTCTGAAAATATTTGGAGCTGGAATCAACATCATGTCGGCCATTGGAATTATTGTAATGGCAGGGATTATTATCAACGATTCCATACTAAAAATAGACACCATCAATAAGTTGAGCAATGCAGGGAATTCATTGATCCGTTCGATTATGGAAGCCGGGCGACGACGATTAAAGCCTATTATAATGACCAGTCTAACAACAATCCTTGCCATGGTTCCTTTCCTCTTCCAAAAAGGAATGGGAGCAGAATTGCAAAAACCTTTGGCACTGGCAATAATCGGAGGAATGTTCGTGGGGACTTTTGTGAGTTTGTATTTTATTCCGTTGGCTTATTATATGTTGAAAAGAAGGTTTTAGCTTTTTGATTTAATTATTCATTAATAGCTGAATTACTGTTGCATGAAATCATATAAGTAGAACACATACATATATCTGTAATGATTATAAATTACAAAAAAAGTATTTCTTTAATTTAAAATATGCTAAATTGCTTACACTTTGAAACCCGTAAAATTAAAAATGCAATAGTGCAAATTCCTGTTAAAAATATAGCCCCGGAAAGTAATTTAACAAATTTCAATTGCAGTTAATATTGAAAAATATAATTGTTTAACCTGAATGCATAGAAATGGTAAAATGAGTATAAATATAAATTTGTAAAACCAGGCAAAACAAAAGGGCGGCAATCATTTACCCGCTAAAGTAAAATTAGTTTGCTGCCCCGTTTTGCCACCTAATCTAAGAAAGGAGGTGATATGGCAAAGATAATGAAATAAGATGATTTTGGAAACTACGGTTTCTATTCCTGTGAAACGATAATAGATCAGGAAATTTTTCTTTGTTAATTTTTTAAAATTAAAAATCTTTAAATTGAAAATTATGAAAAATAAAATATTAAAAATAGGTGGGAGTATTTCTTTAATTTTACTTTTTGCGTTCACTCTAGTTTTTACAACAACATCTTCTGGATCTATTGAAACTGAAAAAGCACAAGCTTCAGAGTGCCGATGGACAATTTATGATGGTTTTATTTTCTGTGGTTATGAATCTGCACCATTACATTGTAACTGTGGTGATTTAATATCTTAGTTAAAAAACTAATTAAAATAGGATGGGCGGTTTATTACCGCCCATCCTATTAAATTAAAAAAATGAAAATAAATATATTATTTTTTATTGCTATTACAATTTTTTCTTGCGCAAAAAAACAAAAGGATACTACCAACAATCCAATACTTCATCTTAAAATTCCAATTAACAACATCCAAAAGACCTATATGACTGATTTTATATCGGAGTATATAATTATCCCTTTGGAATTTACAGAGAAGAGTATGATCAAAGATATCTCAAAGATTGAGATACATGATAGTTTAATCTATTTATTAGATTCTTTTGGAGCCAGAAATGTTATGGTATTCAATATGGATGGGAAATTCATAAGAACAATAGGAGGATTTGGTTGGGGGCCAGGACAAATTCCATACCCGAAGGATTTTATCTATATTGAGGAAGAGAGCCGTATTGATATTCTTGGTAATAAAAGAATAAATAGCTTCTCAAATGATGGGAAACTAATAAATGAAAATCGAATCCGTTTTTCCTCTACTAATTTTTTTAGACAAGGTGATATCTATTTTTTTACCGCCTCTTTTGAAAAAAATTGTTTGTTACTTAAAACAGATCAAAATTTTAATAAAACAGAAACTATATTAGAAGATAAACCTAAATGTCTTTTTGGCAATGGTTTCAAACCCTTTATAAAAACAACTCAATCTAACTTTTTGCATTGGACTCTTATGAATGATACAATATACTGTGTAAGTAAGAATAATGCATATCCATCAAGAATAATTGATTTTGGTAGTTATAAGTTTGACATTATGGAATTCGAGACTCTTAGCGATAAGGAAAAAATGTTAACAGTGAGTTATCAAAATAAAATTAATCAATGTTTAATAAAGAGGTACTTCGAGACTGAAAACTACATACAAATTTATTATTATCTAAGTGGTAAATTTTACTGTTTTATTTACAACAAAAAGCTTGGTACAACAAAACATTTTGATGCAGATAATTTAATTGATAACATATTTTGGTTTGATCAGACTAAGGAATTACCAAGATTAGTAGGGCACGATAATGAATGCTTCTATTACATGGTTGCTCCTTATGAATATAAAAAACCAGAAAAATTATTGAAGTTTTTTGGGAAATCTAATATTAGTATAAATGAAAGAGATGCTCAATTTTTGATAGAAGAAACTTCTAACCCAATACTTGTAATTGCTAAATATGAATTTTAAAATAAAATCCTTAGTATTGCTATTACTTGCAATAGCTTTCGTTTGTGGGAATATGCTGATAGTGTATAACTTTAAAAGAAAAAACAAACAAATTGTAGATTACAAAAAGGATATTTATAGTTTAAAACTAGAATCTGAATTTATATTAGATCACTTTGTTGAACGCGAAAAAAGATATTATGAGTCTGTGAATTGGTCTATTAATCAGGAAACAATGCTTTTTAATATAAATGGAGACTCGTGTAGAATACGTTCCAATTTTGACTTATGCCCAATTCTTGTTTTTAGATTTTCTGATCAAAATTGTGCCACATGTATTGATGTTGAATTGAAAAGATTAAAAGAAAAATTTCAAATGCATAAGCACAGGGTAATATTTATTGTTTCAAATAAATCGATAAGAGATTTACAACTTTTAAAAAGATATAATTCAATAGAATACGAAATCTATACTATTAAAGAAAATTCTTTAAGCATCCCTTTAGATAAATATAACATACCGTATTTATTTATTTTAGATTGTTATGGAACAATCAATTCTGTTTTTATACCAATACAAGAAAACGAAGAATTATCCCAACAATTTTATGATTATTGTGATAAATATTTTAATAGTTTAAATTTATAATTGACGTAGCCTAAGTGAAAAAATACCTGGTAATATTAGTAAGTATTGCTATTTTAAACATAGTAATATTCATAATTTGGAAACTATTATGGTTGTTTGTTGCTGTGTTGATAATCATGATATTACTCGCCATATTTAGCTCAAAAATTCATATTGTTCTAAAACTAAAACATAACAAATATGTATTTTTTGTTTGTAAGTTTTTCTTTGTTCTCTTTTTAGCAATTGCATTTCGTCTTTTGGGTTTTGAAATCTATTCAGTTGCAAGCAATTCAATGAATAATACCTTACTTCCAGGAGATATTATACTGACCAGTAGGTTGTCTTATGGTCCGGTTTTGCCAAGGTCATTGGAAGATATCCCTTGGTTAAACCGTTTGGTTGGATATAACCATAGCTATATAAATTCAAAATATAGACGATTGAAAGGTCTAGCTAAAATAAAAGTAAATGATATCATCGTTTTTAAAAACCCTTTTAATATGGAGATCCAAGTTAAAAGATGCCTTGGAGTATCTGGTGATGTCATTTATTTAATGGGAAATAAGGTAAAAATTTTAAATAAAGAATTTGTTCCTTCTTCATTGTTGTTATTTAACGATAATAAGTTTAACGATTCTATACAATACTCAGATAATTTTTTCAAGATTATTCAGGAGATTGATTGTTTTTGTCGTTGTGACACAATAACGGATTATACAAACAATCTATCAATAGTAATACCAGAAGACAGTGCATCACTTACTGAAACGAACAAATATTTTTTCATGGTGGGTGATAACAGACCAGTTTCTATTGATTCTCGTTATTGGGGATTTCTACATGAAAAAAATGTCATTGGAAAGGCAACTTATGTTTTAATTAATTTCAATAATGGAAAATTTACAGTGAATAGATTTTTAAAAAAAATTGAATGAAGAATAAAAAGATAATATGAAAGCTTATTACGTACTTATCGCCATATTTATTGTTGTTTCTGCACATTCTCAACCTTCAAAAACGGGGGCTATTATTGAGAGTAAAGACTTACAGCATATTAGAGTTCCAGTTAATCAACTCAAAGAAGTTAGAATGTCGGATGTCATTTCAGAATCCAAGGCCATCATTTTAGAATTTACGAAACAAAGTATGGTTCAATTTACACTTCAATTTAGAATAGTTGATAAGCATATTTATGTAATGGATTCTTTTGGAATGAAAACCCTTTTGGTTTTTGATATGGAAGGGAATTACATCAGAAGCATAGGAAGTTCAGGACGCGGTCCCGGACAGATTCCTTATCCAAAGGATTTTATCGTTGATTCTAAAAATCAAGAAATTAGTATCATAGGGAATTCGATATTTAATAAATTTTCAATGGACGGGAAATTCAAAGAAGGATTAAAATTCGACTTTAGTTCTAGCCAGTTTGAACGTGTTGGAGATCATTTTTTCTTTAGTGCTCCAACCATGGAAGATTGTTTACTTTATAAAACCGATATAAACCTAAAAAAAATAGATGCATTGCTGGAAAACAGACCAAAATCGTATCAAGGAGATGCTTTTATTCCTTTTACAAAAAAGACTAGTTCAGAGTATTTTTATTGGACAATGATGAATGATACCATCTATGCAATTTCGGACAACAAGATTTATCCTTCAAGGTTTATCGATTTCGGCAAATACAAATCTAAATACGATGAATATATTGAACTAAGTCCCGGAAGAAGAATGAATTTTTTAATGTATAAAGATTTTTACGATCAATGTTTAATGAATCGATTTTTTGAGACAAAAGATTATTTATACATAGGTTACTATCTCAACAAAAAATATCATGCCTACATCTTAAATAAAAATTCTCATGATTTTCTTCATTATGATAATGAACACCTTAATGACGACATAAGCTATTTTGATATCCACGGTAAGGTTCCAAAGATTTTAGGAACGTATAATGATTATTTCGTGTATGTACTGTATCCTCATGAATATAACTCAGCAAAAGAATTAGGAAGATTCTTAAATGGTTTTTCTAAATTCAAAAAATCGGAGGTTGAGACGATGATGTATGAAACTGCCAATCCTATAATTCTATTGGTAAAATACAAATTTTAACAAGCGATTGAAAAAGTAAATTGTGGTATATTTTGAAGAATCAGATACTGACCCTTTTAGATATATTTATTACTAGATCCACACGAATATCGGACATAATTTTTGTTAAATTGCATCGAATAGTTTAAGAAGGTTTGAACAGTTTAAATATCAAACAAATTCGAACAAGAACAAACAACAGAAACTAAGTAAACTATAAACAACGAACTACAATAGAAACCAAACAACCAAATCCAAAAAAGGTGCAAGCGACATACAGCAATAAAAAATCCTTTTCATCCTTCTCTGTAATCGTAGTGTTCCTGGCACTAATGATTATCGGGATTGCGTTTGTTCCCATGCTTGACATCCGGTTTAAACCAAGCAGAAACTTACCACAATTAACCGTTCGGTTTTCGTGGGCAAATGCTTCACCAAAAGTAATTGAACAGGAGACTTCAAAAATAGAAGGGGTACTTGGGAAAATCAGCCAGATTGAATCCATTGAATCAAATTCATCGGTTGGAAATGGAAATATAATCCTGAAGTTCGATAAAACTGTTGATTTAAACCAAAAACGGTACGAAGTTTCTACATTAATCAGGCAACTCCGCAGCAATCTGCCCGACGAAATGAGTTACCCCGAGATTACCACTAATGTTGAACAAGAAGAAGATCAGGTTTCGTTTATGGTACTTACACTCAATGCAAATTCATCTACCCATTACATTAAAAATAAGGCAGAACAGCTTGTAATTCCCGAACTGTTAAAAATAGAAGGCATTGCTGATATTTCGCTTTTTGGTGCTACTCCAAACCAATGGGAGGTTTGTTACGATCCTGAATTATTAAAAAACTTCCAAATATTACCCTCCGAAATAAGTTCAGTTATTAATCGCTTGGGTGAAAAAATGTTCCTGGGAAATCAGAAAGACATCGGGAATTCGTCCATTCCGGTATTAGCCACAACGCAATACATCGACCCCACAAAATGGGGAAAACTTCCCATTTCGAATAAAAACGGAAGGATTGTTAAACTTTCGGATGTTGCTACAATTAAATTAAAAGAGAAACCGCCAACATCGTATTATCGCATTAACGGTAAAAACACCATTAATTTAGTGGTTTATGCATCGCAAGGCGAGAATCAGGTAAAACTGGCAAACAAAGTCCACGAGCAACTTATAACCATTCAATCGGAGCTTCCCAAAGGATATTCGGTACAGGTAGCCTCTGATAGCACCGAATTTATTCGCGATGAACTTACAAAAATAGGATTGAGGACCCTGTTTTCATTGCTTATACTTTTGCTTTTTGTGCTGGCTGTTAGCCGTTCTTTTCGGATTCTTGGCGTTCTATTTATTTCACTTGCTGCCAACTTACTAATCGCTGCCGTTTTTTATTATTTGCTGAAAGTTGAAATCCACATTTATTCGCTTGCCGGAATAACGGTCTCTTTCGGGATAATTATTGACAACAGCATTATTATGGTGAGCCACCTGCAAAAACAAAAAGGATTGCGGGTATTTATTTCTCTTTTAGCAGCAACCTTAACTACACTTGGAGCTTTGTCAGTTGTCTTTTTTCTTAAAGACAATCAGAAAGTTCTTCTTATTGATTTCACCTATGTAATGCTAATAAACCTCAGCGTTTCTTTGGTTGTTGCCCTGTTTTTGGTTCCGGCGTTAATGGAAAATATGTACCACAAAAAGGCAAAACCAGCATCGTTAAAATCGCTAAAAAGAATCCTGAAAGTAAACGGTTTCTATTTCCGTTTTATTCAATTTGAAAAACGATTTAAATGGGCATTTTTTATTATTGCCATTCTTGGATTTGGAATCCCTGTTTCTATGCTTCCCGATGAAATTGAGTCAGAAAAACCAATTGCAAAGTTTTATAATAAAACATTGGGGGCAGAAACGTTTAAATCGGATATTAAACCCATTGTAGAGAAAATTTTTGGAGGCTCATTACGTTTGTTTACCGAACATGTTTTCGAGGGAAGTTTTTATAGCGACCCGGGAAAAACAATATTACATGCCCAGGGAAGTATGCCCGAAGGTTGTACCATTCATCAATTAAACGAAGCGGTGCGAAAGATGGAGCAATACATCAGCCAGTTCGACGAAGTTAAACAATTTGAAACCCGAATTACAGGCTACAAAAGTTCCTCCATAACTATACAATTTACTGACGAAGCTGAGAAATCATCTTTCCCATTTCTTTTGAAAAGTCAGGTGGAATCAAAAGCCATTTCATTGGGAGGAATGGACTGGAGAATCTATGGTGTGGGTAAAGGTTTTTCCAATGCACTGAATATGGATTACAAAAACAGCCACATTCTGTTAACCGGTTATAACTACGACCAATTGTATAAATATGCCGAGCAGTTGGAAGAAAAGCTTTTGGAAAATCCACGTGTTGAAAAAACTGAAATTACAAGTTCGCAAAGCTGGCGTTCAAACACTCGCTACGAATACAATCTGCAAGTAGATAAAAATTTACTTGCTAACCTTGGATTAAAATATTCCGATTACACTAACTCTCTTTTTATGCAGCTTTATTCCAGAAATTTAAAACCTTTCTACAATCAAACCGAATCGCAGCCGGTGGTTCTTATTTCATCTAAAAATACAGAATATAATAAATGGGATTTTTATAATCTTCCGGTTGAAACACAAAAAGGTCAGAAGAAACTTTCTCAAGCCGGAGAAATAAACAAACAGTTAATGGGTAAAACCATTTATAAAAAAGACCAGGTTTATCAGGTTTATCTTAATTACAACTTTATTGGCCCGGGACCACTTTCAAAAATGGTACAGGAGAGGGAAATTGATGTCCTAAACCGGATTCTTCCTTTGGGGTACAAAGCGCAACAACCAGAATCCTATTATTACTGGAACCGAAAAGATAAAAAGCAATATATACTTCTTTTATTAATCATTGTTATTATCTATTTTATCACCTCAATCTTGTTTGAATCGTTGTTAAAACCGCTGGCGGTAATAAGTCTTATTCCTATCTCGTTTATTGGGGTATTTCTTACTTTTTACCTGTTCAATTTTAATTTCGACCAAGGCGGGTTTGCATCGTTTATTCTGTTAAGTGGCTTAGTAGTTAATGCCGCTATTTACATCATTAACGATTTTAATAATCTTGTAAAGCGTCAAAATAAATCTGTAACCATCAAAACTTATCTTAAAGCCTTTAACCAGAAAATAGTTGCAATTACTTTAACCATACTTTCCACGGTTCTCGGACTCATCCCATTTATCTGGGGCGGACAAACAGAAGTTTTCTGGTTTGCCTTTGCCGTAGGTGCAATGGGTGGACTTATTTTTTCAATGGTTGCCATTGTTGTGTTTTTGCCTGTTTTTATACGGTTGAAAGATTAGACTTTTAATTTTAATGAATCTTTTAAAATCTCATTCAATTACTTAGTTTCTCCGTCAATCACTCCACTTAAATTTTAGAAAAGAATTTATCACTTTTCGGAACTGGCAAGGTTCGCTTCGCTTTCCACCTTGACCATATCCGAAACAGCTCAATACCGGTACGCCAAAATTTAACTGGCGTGCCAGACCTGATCGTCAACTGACGGTTGCCAAAATAAATCTCAAAGGCATGAGTGAATCTTAATGACATTATTTCAACAACAAATCGCTGAAATCAAAATCTCCTATTCTCACATTGTTAAACCTTCTAACCAGATTAAGGTTACCTCTTCGCAGGCAGTTTACAATTATGTTTTACCACTGTGGAAAGACATCGACTACCGTGAATCATTTGCAATTCTGCTTCTGTCACGAAGTA
>CAYZBC010000103.1:0-14920 GCA_964476535.1 uncultured Maribellus sp. | reverse complement strand
ATGTGCATTTTTAAAGAACGCTCCCCATATTACAGCACTCTACATATTGGCGCAGTGAATGACAACTCAATTTAGCAGGTATTAGGCTTTGATTTATTTGTCGGGCCAAATCAGCATATTTCAATAAAATATAAGTTACACCGGCACGGGTAAGCTTTTCTTTTCGACTATTGAAAAAAAGCGGGTAAGATCCGACATAAGGTTTGGACAGGTTGTTCTCTGCTATATAACTCTTCAATATTCTGACCTGTCCCTCTAACAAGGGAATAATACGTGTTTTGTTTCCTTTACCGGTAACACGGATAGTTACAGGTTTGTCCAGATGTAATGCCGATGGAGATAAATCGATGATTTCCTGAACCCTCGCCCCTGTGTCATACAGCAGGGACAACAAGGCAAGATCCCGACGTCCTTTAAGAGTTGTTCTGTCAGGTTGTTCAAGTAACAATTTTATTCCGTCCAAGACCAGATAATTTATCGCAGGTTTTTCTTTCTTCTTTACTTTTATTGACAAAATACCTTGATATTCATAGAGATTTTCTGGTGCAAAATACTGGATATACTTAAAAAACGAGTGCATGGCAGCCAAGCGCAAATTCCTTGTGGCATTGCTGTTGTTACGTCCAGCTTGCAACCAGTTCAGAAAATCCACGACAGATTGTTTATTTATGGCGTTTATTGTCAATTTGTTAATACTAACGTTCTTTTTTTGCTCCATAAAGAGGATGAACAAAACGAATGTATCCCGGTAAGAAGATATCGTATTTTTGCTGGCTCCTCTTTCATATGGTAAATAGTTCGTAAGGAAGCCAGTTAGGTATTTTGAAAAGTCAGTAGTTTTCATAAGTGTCAATATTTGGAAAAACATTCAAACAGATAGCATCAACATCCTTGAGTAGTTCTGGATATATTTCGGCGGTTAACCGGACATAGGAGTTTGTTGATTGAAGGGACTGATGTCCCAGATAAGTGGAAAGGATGGGTAACGAACAATACAAATCCATGCCGAATTCTGCCATCATGACCAGGGAATGGACGCTAAATGTATGGCGCAAATCGTGGACACGTGGTCCCCGGTGGCCTCCTAAAAAATTAATGCCAGCCTTTTTCAGTACTACCCGGAACTTCCTGTAAACAGCATCGCTTTTAATAACAGAACCATTGACAGAGATAAAGAAATATTTGTTATTCGACTGGTCAAAAGGAAGTTTATCCCGGGTTATGACATACTTTATGCAAACCTTTGCCAGAGATCCGGAGATTGGCATCATCCGTTCTTTTCCGTTTTTGCTGTCTCTCAGTATAAAGTATTTATCATCCAGATTGATATCTTTGTTTTTCAAAGACAAGGCTTCATTTATCCTAATTCCGGTAGCATACAAAAATCTTAGCAGTACAGGAATAGAAAACATGATTGTATTCATATTCTTTCTTCTTGCGCGTAGTTGATCAGCCGCATCAAAAAGCGTAATCATTTCTTTTTTTGAAAAAATATACGGTGTAAATGTTTGCCTGCAAACAGGTATTAAGGGAATGTAGGACCGGATACCAATCTGGCACAGATATGATGATAACTGACTTAGACATATCGCCCGGTGTTTTCGGTAAGAATCCGATTCATTTGCATTTTTTCTGCACCACTCATTTGCCAGTTCTCTGGTTATTCCGACTGTTTTCTCTCCTTTTCGGATTGTAAAACGATCAAAAATTGAATAAATGGTTTCTTCAGTATTGTATTTAAATCCAAGTCCCCGTTTTAATGCAATAAAACCTTTTATATAAGGGGCATAAATTCCATTAAATTGTTTCTTATTCATAAAAGTATCCCCCTTTCTGCGAATAAAACAATGGATCAACAGGAGGTACGTCAAGCATACATTTTCTAAAAGACGCTACATCTATCCTGAGATAGAATTTGGTTGATTCTGATCTTTCATGACCTAATACTTCTGATATAACCGGTAATGTGACCCTGTTCTCAAGTAAAAAACCGGCAAGGCTATGACGAAGTGCGTGAGGGCCATGCTTCCGGTTACCGGTATCAATGCCAGTAGATGCAAAAGCATTTTGCACATCAGCTCCTACGCCGGAACCACACATGGGATTAAATGGAGATCTGGCCACCAGGAACACGTGGGGATCATCAGATACAGGACGGCCATATTTCAGGTAATCGATAATTGCGTTGCCTACTTCAGATAACAAAGGAAGTTCTAATTCATTGTAAGTTTTGTATTGCTTAATCCGTATGAAATTCTTTCTCCAGTGTAGATCGCTAAATTTAAGATTGACAATATCAGAAGCTCGAAGACCTAACCTGGCTGCCAACAAGATAATGGCATAGTTACGTTTTCCTGTATGAGAACTTCTGTCAACAGAGTTAATCAGAATTTCTACTTCCTTCTTTTTATAAGTTGATGGGAGTTTCGCTTGTTTCTTATAATTGTCTTTCGGAATAAATCCGGAAAGATCAATATCCAGTACATGTTGGTTATAAAGGTGTTTAAAGAAGTTTCGCAATATCCGGATTGCCATGTGAGCCAACGAGGAATACCGGGGATTTATACTTTTAAGATAATACAGGAAATGTAACTGATTGATATCTGTAATTTCAGTTATATTTTTGCTGTTCAGAAAAGTAAGAAACCGGAACAGGTGTTGTTCGTATTCATCAAAGGTATGTTTTGCCAGCCTTAGGGAAGATTTATAGGCTAAATACTGAGTCATCAGCATTCCGATGGTGCCGTTAAACGTGGCTGTCTCTTTTTTAGGAATAATGGTCCCGGTATTGATGTATTCAGCTAAAACTTCCACTGCTTTGATCGCGTCCCGATCTCTTTTGGCTAATTCACTAAAGTTTCGGTCAGAGTACTCTTGTTTTAAAAAATCATTACAAACTGTAGAATCAAGAAATCTAATTTTTAGGGAATCCATGTATTTCCGGATCCGGTTCCATAGGACGATGTAATGTCTTTGTGTTTCATGTGTACGACGTAATCGTTCTTTTAAGCACTTCGCTGTTCCTGTTGTTAATTCTTCGAAAGTCTTTTGATTATTTTCCATACATAATTCGGGTTAATAGTGGAAACATTACCACTAAATCCCAAATAAATTACAAAAGTTATGGAAACTAATAGCGAGACAACAGTGTGTTAATTATTTGATTATGAGGACAAATCTAAAAATCACTTTGCATAATCTTTTTCTATGCATAACCCAGTGCAATTGGACGGATAGCATTTTCTGCAAAATTATTGTCAATCTCCAACGAGCCATCGTGCAGGTAATTGATAAGCTTATCCCAGCGGGGAATACAATAAGCCGTTGCTTTACCAATGGGTGATTTTGGGAGCGAATATTTATAAGTTTCTACCATCCATTTACTAAGTTCGTTCAACAGTGGGAGTGTCTGCTCGGGCCTGGCTGTACAAATGAAAACAGTTCTCAGTAGATAATGCAAACATGGAGTTAAAAATTAATAAGGGTTTTTAATAGCCTAATATCGATTCCGGCAGGACAGTTAATTTGTATGCCGTTTGGGAAAATTACCTCTATACTTCCACAATCTGGTACACGATTATTTATGGCATTGGAAACTTTTACCGGAATGAACGCTTTCTGAACCCCATTATTCTTCTTTACCGGAAAACCCTTTTCCTGTTTGTATTTTCTTAACCAATAAGCAAAAGTTTTAACCGATAACTTTTCATCCAAACAAAACTTACGCTGGCTTAACCCACTTTCTCGCCACTTATCAATGGCAAAATACATCTCTTCTTTACTGTATTTCTGATTTTTTCGCATCCGACAAATTTACCTGCAAGTTATTCTGCAAACAATACGGAGTTGGTAGAGGGGATACATCTGTTTTACTCAAAACGAAGTAATAGGAGAAAATGTCATTCCTTAATTTAAGAGAAATAGATGATGAATTTTTTAAATTATGCCCATGGCACAAACAACTTTTCAGCCCAAGTCATCAACCAATAGTACAAATGTTTTAGGGTTGACTATTTCCATAACAAGATAAAAATTCACAGATTGCCATAGTTGATACCAACCTGTAATTTTTTTTGGATCATATAATAATCTCTTTTAGATTGGTGTTTTCAGACAATTCTGATTATCTGGAAACCTTACATGAAGCTTTACTAATTTCCAAATATATACTAAACCTAATTTTTCGATCCTATTTGGATTGAGTATATCTTTCGGATCGATAAAAAGAATCATCGGGCAAACCGCTGTACTAATGAAAATTGCCGTCCAGATTATTATTAACCACAGAGCTTTGCACAATTGGATGGTTGTAAATAAAATGCTTAAATTTTATGAACCAGAATTAATCTGATAAATAAAAAGCTATTCAAAACCAGTCAATTTAGTTTAGCTCTGTGATTTAAAATACGATGTCAAAAAACTATAAATAGGCTAGAATTTTATCCATACGTTCTGAAATGTCTTTCAGACGGGTTCTGTCTCCACCACTTACTTCTGCTGTTAACCAACCTCCCTTATGGTTGATTTCGCTAACGGCTTTCATCACCACGGGCCAGTTGTTGTCACCATCCAGCAGGTTTACTTTAAAGCCTTCCCACAATCCTTTTGTGTTCATCAGTTCGCGACTGTATTCTTTGATGTGAAGTTTCATGATGCGCGAATTGAGTGTTTTTATCCAGTGCTCGGGCCAACCGTAACGTAAGATATTGCCGATATCGAAATACCAGCCTACCAGTGGGTGATTGATTTCATCGACAAAGCGTTTGGCTTCCATCGGGCTGAGCAGGAAATTGTTCCATACGTTTTCGAGTGCTATTTGCATCCCGGTTTTTTCGGCATAAGGGATTAATTCCCGAATAGAGTTAAGTGCCGTATTATAAGCCTGTTCGTAGCTTACTTTTTCGTTTACAACGCCTGGAACTACCAAAACGGTATCTCCACCAAAATCTTTAACATCCTGTAGCGATTGGGCAACCGATTGTATGATTTGTTGTCTCACTGCGGGGTCAGGATCTGAGAGTGGTGTTGCCCAGTGATCCTTGTTTACCACACTTGGAAGTTCGAGTCCTGATTTGGCTTTTGCATCAAGAATTTCTGATTTATTGAGATCGGTAGGGCTGTTCAGTTCAACCCCATCGAAACCTAAATCTTTTATCAGTTTGAACTTATCGACCAGCGATAAGTCCTCTTTTATCATCCCAAAACCCAGGCTTTTCTTTAAGGTAACCTTACCTGTTGATTTTCCCTGCGAAACACTTGCAGACGCAAACGGTGCGGCTACTGCTGTACCCCCAACAACCAAAGATGCTGCTTTAATAAAACTTTTTCTGTTCATAGCGTCCGTTATTTAAATTTTGTAATACCTGGCACTGCAATGGGAATATCGTGTTTAGTTTTCCATGATATTTTCTCAGGGAATAATTTATCCATTGATGTAAGTGCTTGTTCGTAGGAAATAGTTTCACCAGTGTAAGCAGCCATCCGGCCTGCCATTGCCAATAAATTTGTACGCGTCATCCATTCCCCGTCATTCTTCGCGTTACCAGCTCTAATGGAAGCAAACAATTCGTCATGTTCTTGCTGGTACATATTTTTTACTTTTGTGTTCTTGTAGGCATTTGCATCCGTGAATTTAGTCTCGTCGTTATATTTCCATGGATTTTTACCTGTTATTTCGTGAACGCCCGTGCGGCAATCTACTAAACATTTGCCATCTTTTCCGGCAAGTTCTACTGCATAAGACGGAGTTGTTTCTGCTTGCTGACGACAAAAGAAATATGCTTTTGTACCATTTGAATACTCATAGGTTATTCCAAAGTGGTCGTAAACATTACCATATTTTTTATCGGTTCTTTTTTGCCTGCCACCGGTACCACTAACTTTAACCGGAGCTTCATCACCCATAGCCCACGAAAGCATATCGATACTGTGAATGGCCTGTTCGATGATGTGGTCACCCGACAGCCAGTTGTAATAAAGCCAGTTGCGCAGCTTGTACTCCATGTCGGACCATCCTTTCTGACGTTCTTTGTACCACAATTCGCCAGTGTTGTAGGTTGCTTCGGCAGCAAGTACTTCCCCTATCTGACCGTCTAATACACGGCTAAATGTTTCGCGTTTTGGGATATGGTATCTCCAGCAAAACCCGCAAACCAGTGATAATTGTTTATCCTGTGCCTTTTTTGCGGCTATCATAACTCTGCGTAAACCGGGGGCATCAACTGCAAAAGGTTTTTCGCAAAAAATATGTTTGCCTGCCTTAACTGCTGCTTCTATATGTTCCGGACGGAAAGCCGGAGGAGTAACCAGTAAAACCACATCTACATCCGAATCGATAAGTTTTTGAAAGGCATCGAGCCCTACAAATTTTTTATTGTCGGCCACTTGTACCTTTTCTCCAAATTTTTGTTTCAGTGAGTTGTATGATTTTTCCAAATGATCTGAAAAAGCGTCAGCCATGGCATAAAGCACAACATTAGGGTCTGCGTTTATAGCTTGCTCGGCAGCACCTGTTCCGCGACCACCACACCCAATAAGTCCAATTTTTAATGTGTTGCTGTTGCCTGCCCACACTGAGTTGGAGGAAATTAAAGTACCAACTGTTGCGAGTCCTGCAATTTTGGTAAATTGTCTTCTTGAAAAGTCCATAATATTTATTAATTTATTGTTATGAAAAAAATGTCTCTATTGTGTTAATTATAATTCTTTTAGTTCTAGGTTTCTCCATAATACCTTTATTCCGCCTCCGGCATGAATTTGTAATGCGATACGGCCAACTGCGGCCCCAATCTTTTCGTCTTTTAAATTCACCATTTGTGTTCCGTTAAGCCATGTTGTGATTTCGTCGCCTACTACTTTAATGCGCATTTTGTTCCATTCATCCTCTATCAGAATGTTTTCCTTTTCATCTGGAATTTGTTCCAGCCAACCTCTACCATACGATTCATAAATGCCACCTGTATCGTGATTTTTAGGAGCTACTTCAACCTGCCATCCGGCTATTTTTGTACCATCGATAACAGACCTTACAAATACCCCGCTGTTTCCGTTGGCTTCCTGTTTAAATTCGAGTGACAGATCAAAATCTTTATAATATTTTTCTGTTCCTAAATAACCGTATTTTTCATCCGGCCCACTTTCGCATATCATCAGACCATTTTCTACCCACCACTTTTCGGTGCCATATATTTTCCAATTGGTTAAATCTTTGCCGTTAAAAAGGCTTACGCTTGGTTTTTCCTTTTTAGGTAAAGACTTTATTTTAATGTTCTTAAACCAGAATTTTGCTCCGTGGTCTTGCAGGCAGATGTGTCCGATTGGCGATAGCCCATATTCGGGCATATTTTCCCATTTCCCGCTATCTCTGCGTTTATACCAGTCGGGCGTCCATGTTTCAAATTCCAAAAGTTTTTCACCATTCATCCAATGTTCTACATGACCATTGTCAAATACAATGCGGCTGTTATTCCATTTTCCGGCAGGATTTAAATTTTTCTTGCTTAAATCAGGAAGGTGCATTGCATAATTACAGCCTGTTTTTTGCCAGTCTTCAAGTTCTCCAACGAATCCTTTTTCATCGATAAATTGATATTCGGGTCCTGTAAGATATGGTGCAATTAAATTTTCGCCTTCTAATACATGGTACATTAATCCGCTGTTACCTCCTGCTCCGGCTTTCCAATCAACTGAAATTTCGAAATTATCATATTGTTTTTTTGTGATAATGTCGCCACCGATATCTCCTCCCTTACCAAGTGCTACAAGACATTCGTCTTCAATAATCCATCCAGCAACATCGCCACCGTTATATATTTTCCAATTGTCCGTTGATTTTCCATCGAAAAGCAATTCCCATCCCTCGTTTTTTTCTTGTTCAGTAAGAACATTTGGTTTTTCTGCACAAGAAGAAATTAAAACTGCGATTAGCAATAAGTAGAATAATTTGTAATTCATAATATAATTTGTTGTTTTTAATTCAAAAAAAATTCCGTTTTAAATAAAGCATTATTAATTACTTTAAATATTTTTTTAACAATGCTTTTCCTTTTATAATTGCATCTCGTCCACTGGATTCAATACCATACCAACCTCTATAGCCAGCCTCCTGACACATATTTATCATTTGTGCGGTTAATTCCTCAGTAGGTTGATTGCGGTAGGAATTGCCACCTGCATACGGCAACATTTTGCGGAGAAAATCTACATTATCAAACTCAGGACCAGGCTCTCTCCAATCGGGATACGAACCAAAATATAGGTTATTTACTTCTTTCATTAACGCTACCATCCAATCTGCATCATTGGAAAGCCTTCCATGATTTTCAATCAATATACTTACATTCGCGGGCGCTGCATACTCAAGCATCATATTGTATGTTTCGGCTGCCCACTTTAACGCTTCATCTTTTGGTGCATTCAGTGGGCCCCTGCAATTTGTACGAATTGCTTTACATCCAAGGTAATTGGCAATATCTATCCACTTTCGATGATTTATAACAGTTTGTTTTCTCTCTTCTTTTGATGAAGTACAGGTTTCCCCTTCATCGTCAACCATTATCAATACCATGGTTACACCATGGTCTTCGGCATTTTGCTTCAGAGTTTTTAGGTAGTGTAATGTAGGAACTTCAAATAAAGTATTAACGAATTCAATGCCATTGATATCAAAATCTTCTCGTGCAATTCTTGGAAATTCCAGCGTTTTCCACTTTCCTTTTTTGATTTCGTCTACTAATGACCATTGAGCAATTGATATATCATCCTTTATCATTCGAGGTGTAGGATTTGCTTCTACGCTAGCTATCAATTCAGGAATAAATATACTTGTTGCTCCTAAAATTGCTGATTTTTGAAGAAAACTACGACGATTTATAGTTAAATTTTTCATCTCCTTAAACTTTTACTTTATAATAATTATTTATAATTGTTTTGGCAATGCTAATGCATAATTCATACTCCAAAATTACATATTCACTCTGTATTTGATTTCAAAAAATTAGGTTATTTCAGGATTTGTGAAAAGAAGAAGAACCTGTACGTCCCTTATTTATTGAACTTTAAATTTTTTAAGATTGTAAAGTTTATAAGCATTGTCCCAATATACTTTTTTCAGGACTCCTTCGGGAAGTCCGATACCATTTATTTTCCAATCGCCCTGAATTGGTGTAGGATGATCAAATTGTTTATCCTTTGTTTGAAGGTATCTCCAGTGTGATTCATAGAATATATTATCTTCTTCTTTGGTAAATGCTTTTGTTGGCCCGGCACCTTGCACCTCTCCATTTTTCCAAAACATTCGGTCAGTACCAAACATTATTCTGTCTTGATGTTTTTCAAAAAAGTTGTAACCGTCTGCAACAGGGAGTCTTCCAAGCTCACCAATTCTGGCAGATGTATCCAAAACAATATTTGGCATTTCATCCATCCATTTGTCCACAACGCTTACGTCTTGTGCATTATTTGCTACATGTACACATTGAAAAGTAAGCTCTTTAAATGATTTGATTACGTTGTTTCGTTGTTCAAGGATAGAACTTCTTCCAGAATATTTTGAACGATCGGCAAACGACCATTCCGGATGTAATTCCAATTCTGCCCATCTTTCATTTTCCGGAGTCCAAGGTTGAAAAAATGGCAGAGGGTCGGTAGTATGAAAAGCGACTATTGTTTTGAGTTGTTGTGCCCTCTCCCAGATTGGCATTAACCGGGGATCATCAATTTTCACCACCTCACCGTTATTGTCGGTAACCGTAAGCCCAAGGTCTTTAAAATTCTTTACACCTAATGCTCCATTTTCAACTGCCTGTTCAAGCAAATCCGGAGCTTTTTCAGGGAAGTTAGGATCGGTCTTCCACAAATCCCAATCAAAAGCATACATTGCCCCCATCCGGTTTCTTAGACCTGAAATACTTGACATGTATTCTTTAAATTTTACTCCCTTCACTCCGATATTCATTCCAAATCTAATATAGTTCTCATCCATTACCTGCAGACAGCGGTCAACCGTTTCAGGAACCACATGTACATGTGCATCAATAACCCTTTGTGTTATTGGGATTTTTCGTAAATCCAATTTGGGTTTAGTATTGTTACAACCGGAAAATCCGGTAAGAACAGTTCCTGTTACCACGGTGGCTGACAATTTGGTAAATTTCCTTCTTGATAAAGATTGCATATTAAATATATTAGTGGGTTCTAAAAATTAGTTTCTTTTTTTTGTGTGAAAAGAGGAAGAACCCGTTTGTGCCTTTTTTTACAAAAATATGAGTTAGAATATCCTAAATGGATATTTGATTTCGTGGATTTTCGTTAGTATGGATTCCTTTTTTCAATCATCATTATCTATTTTGTGGTTAAAGTATTCAACTCATTACATGTTCATTCCGGAATAGGTTGTATGTTAAGTTGATTGGCTCAGTAATACCTGAACTCTTGTTTTTTCAACTGAACATACTATTAAACCATTCTTTTGTGTCGCTAAAAAATAAAATAACTAACTGAGATCCGCATGTTTAACGCTAAAGACTCCCCCTGTAATTTTTTTTTAAAACAATTGAGTCCATCGCCAAAATGTTACACAAGTGGAGTTACACCAGGAATAGCTACCTCTGGAAATGGATGACTACTAAATTCAAATTTATCAGGAGTTAAATTTGTTTTTGACTCATTCATAATCCAATCCCAGGTAACTGTTTTTCCGGTATAACAACTCATTCGGCCCATTAAAGTCATCAACGTGCTTTCCGACACCTGTTTCCCATCATTTAATTTCAGTCCTTTACGTATGGCCTTAATTTGTAAGGCGTGTTGCATTATAGAAGCATTTCCTTCTGCTTTTAGTTCCTGCTTACCTTTGCTAATGATGGTAGCTTTGCTAAAGTCAACATAAACACTTCCCTTGGTACCAGTAATCCTTTGGTCGTTGCGACTAGCCGCATTATCAATTTGCGTTCCTATGTATTGTACCCTTACATCATTAGGATATAAATATTCTACTGAAAAATGGTCGTAAATATTTCCCCATTTATCTGTTTTAAGACCTGTGCGAGCTTGGCGTCCACCAAATCCGATACAACTGATTGGATGAGAATTTAATGCCCAGTTCATTAAGTCCAGATTATGAATGTGCATTTCTGAGATAAAATCAGCACCAAGCCAAGTATAAAAGTACCAGTTTCTGATTTGCCATTCCATGTCGGACCACTCCGGTTTGCGTTCAGATGGCCCCCAGGTTCTCATAGCTCCACCCATGCGACAACACTGACCTCCAACAACATCACCAATCTCACCATTATGGATCTGGCTCATGACATTTTTAATATGTTTGGCTTTGCGCATCTGTGTTCCCCCTAAAATGGTCAATCCTTTTTTCTCAGCTAATTCAGAAATGGCAATAACCTTGCGAACACCCACGGGATCTACCGCAATGGGTTTTTCTATGAACACGTGCTTGTTGGCTTCAACTGCAGCTCTTAAATGTTCCGGACGGAAAACGGGCGGTGTTGTTAATAAAACAAGCTCTAAGTCACAGGCTAATACCCCTTTATAGGCATCAAATCCAATAAATTTATTTTTTTCAGGAACGTTTACTTTATCAGCAGCCTTTTCCTTAACGGTAGCATAAGATGTTTTTAAGTGATCCTCAAACAGATCGCCCATAGCCACCAATTCAACATTTGGCGCTGAATTCAGACAATTAATAAGATCGGCAGTACCACGACCACCACATCCTATGATTCCTACTCTTACTTTTTGCTCATTCTGACTAAAACTTTTGCCTGCAAAACTTATTGAAGGGAAAGCTATGATTGGTGAAATAGCCGCCACTGTTTTTACAAAATTCCTTCTGTTTACAACGTTCATCTTATTTGTTTTATTTATTAAGAATAAATTTTAATATTAACCATTTAGAACCCAACCCTGACGATAAGTAGGACCAGGCATTGAGCTTTTCCCGATGTACATATCTGCCTCAATGCAGTTTGTTGCTTTCAGTTTTGCAGCATCCCAAATGAGTTTCTTTTTAGAGCGATAAGCTACAAGTGCAAGTAAATTATGTTCTATTAACTTTCCGGCATAATCAAAGTCAGCTAGCGTATCCCCACCATTCTTGCATGCGTCAACCCATTCCTGATAGTGTGTAATAGGACCTTGAGATTCACGTATCAGACCTGTAGGAATGCTTGAAACGTCTTCGGTTGTTTTACCATTGTTATAAAGTATTTTACGAAAGCCATAATCAGCAACCATATACCCTTTGTCTCCTTTTAAAACAACCGCTTTAAATCGGTCATTTTCAGGTATCCCTTCAGGTTTTTTTCCACCATCGCTCCAATGCATTTTAACAGCGGGGCGCCAATCATTGGCAGGATGTTCCCAGGTAGCTTCAAGCCATATGGGGCGAGTAGCATTTTTCAATTCAGAGCCATTGGCTTCGCAGGTGCTAGGGAATCCAAGATCCATTGCCCAAAAGGCGATGTCCATCATGTGGCTACCCATATCTCCAATTTGGCCTGCACCAAAATCCCTGAACCAATTCCATTGCAAACAATCTCCGTCAACGTAGCTGGGATTAAATGGATGGTATGCACTAGGGCCTACCCACAAGTCCCAATTCAAAGTACTTGGTGCGGGATCTTTATCTGAAAAATACTGACCAAATTTAATTTCTTCATGCGGTTCACGACTACACCAGGCCCAACCTTCTTGAGGAACACCTATTGCTCCCCCCCGAACTAATTCGACCACACGTCTAACATTTGGATGCGCATGCATTTGAGTTCCCATTTGTGTAGCAATCTTGCCTTTATTCTTCAAGTAGGTGTTTCGAACCATACGTGCTTCTTCAACAGTTATCGCCAAAGGTTTCTGACAATATACATGCTTGCCACGATTCATTGCCCAAATTGAAATAAAAGCATGAGACTGATCATTAGAGGCTATATAAACTGCATCAATATCTTTTTGCTCAATGGCAAGTCGCCAGTCAGTATAAGTTTTTGCATTTGGAAATCTTTCGGAAGCCCTTTTAAGGTTAATCTCATTTACGTCACAAAGTGCAACAATATTTTCATTCTTAAATACGTCATTGTTTAACTCGTTCCATCCCTGATTACCAACCCCAATTGCAGCAATATTTAATTTGTCGCTGGGAGCTTTTCTTCCAATACCACCGAGAACATGAGAGGGGATAATTGTAAAAGCAGCAGCAGCACTCAGTCCAGTTCCCAAAAACTCTTTTCTTGTCATTCCAGTACGGCCTTTTTCCGAATTTTGTATTTTTTTCATGATTTTTAGTTTAATCTAATTCTATAATTTGGATATTTCTAAAATGAATCTCAGAACCTTCAGCTTCCAGGCAAATAAAGCCTTTCTTTTGTGACGAATTGGTTATACCATTTACAAATTTGCCATTAACGGAAAGTTTGATATTTCCATCAACACAAACAATGTCATAAGTATTCCATTCAGTTTTTCCTAATACGCGGTTCTCTTTCGACTTACTGCGCTTGCCACGTGGATTTTCAGGAACTATTTCAACTCCCCCGACACCAAAAATTTCACCATGTACATAAGCAATAGGAGGTACTTTACCATCACGAGTATTTAGTTTAACCCATTCTAGATCCAGCATTTGGACTTCAACACCATCTGGAAGGCGATTTTCGCCTGGTTGGGCTTTACTCCATGCAAATGTCCCCGAATTCCCACCTGGTTTCTGGTGACTCCATTCGACGTGCATGATGTAATTTTCGTACTCTTTTTCGCTGCGAATTATGCCAATAGGGAGGCCTGTACATTTCAAAATGTCTCCATCAACTTTCCAGGTGTCGGCCTCAGTATTTACTTGATACCATTTTGCAGGTTTAGCTTTATTAAGTTCTGCTGACAGAACATCTTCCATCTGAATAGTCTTTCCAAATGTTGCAATTAACTCTTGTGAAGTAACACTGCTTGTTTTTAGCAGAAATACCGAAAGGATTAAGCATACTATTAAAGTTTCTTTTTTCATGGTTTTAATTTTAAATTATAAAGATTTAACTGATTTTTTATTTTATTTAGTTTCTGTGCTTTTTTGCATCAATATTCTATTTGTTCAACATAGGGAACAATTGCTTGATCTCTTCTTCGTCTGGATATCTGCCATACTCGCATATCTCAAAAGCTTCGGCAACTTTTATTTTATTCCCTTTTTCCTCTCCATACCATTTTATCAGAGATTTTTTCACTTCTGGATTGATTTGACCTATCCTAATATTTTTAAGCCATGTTAATCTGCCTTGTTCAGTTTTAGGTAAGGTCTCTAATTCACCATCAAGCCAAGGAAGCCATTCAAAAAATTGTGATTTATGAGCGGCTACAGCGTAAATTTTTTGATCTATGACATCAGAAATGTCGATGGCAATATCTGGTTGAAATGGATATGGTTTTTTAAAATGATCCTGAGCATACAGAAAAACAGGATTTTTTTTAAGAGCAGGTATGTCTGGTGCTATGTTGGGGACGATAACCATATATGCTGCGTCTTGCACCAATATGGAAGTATTTCTATGGTCAGGATGATAATCATTAGGACGTGGGCCTATTACAACATCTGCATTCCACTCGCGAATTAATCGTATTATCTGTAATCTCACATGTAGATCCGGCAATAACTCCCCATCATGGTTATCTAAAACTTTGTATGTTACACCAAACCGTCTACCAGCCTCTTCCGCTTCTGCTCTGCGAATTTTAGCAAGTGCTCCACCACCTTGGTTAAAATGACCGGCGTCACCATTGGTCACCGATACGAACAATACATTGTGACCAAGTTGGGCAAATTTAATGGCTGTGCCTCCCGCCACAACATCAGCATCATCAGGGTGAGCTCCTATTACAATAATATTCAATTTTTCATTTTGGGCTGAAGTAAATATTA
>CAYZBC010000102.1:0-15048 GCA_964476535.1 uncultured Maribellus sp. | reverse complement strand
GTGACTCAGCTGGGTCTCGAACCCAGGACCCCATCCTTAAAAGGGATGTGCTCTACCAACTGAGCTACTGAATCATCCTTTGTTGTACCTCTGTTTCTCAAAGGCGGTTGCAAAAGTAATATTTATTTTTTTTCACACAAATCAAAAAAGATTTTTTTGAAAAATAATTCAATTTTTTTCTAACCAAATAATTATGGAATATTCCTTATCGATTGACAATCAAAATGATTCATGAAAGATTTCAATATTTCCTTAATATTAAGAGATTAATTTCAGATTAACAATTCCCCTTATAAAAAATTAAAAAAGAAAGGTATTTCCTAAAAAAAGAAATACAGCCCAAATTATTTGAATGGATTCAATTTTAGTATTAGATTTGATTTTTTGAAAATGGGCAAATTTAACCGAACATAAAAAAACAAAACTAGTTTAATGACTCTGGAAGGATATATCGTATTAGCCATAGTATTTTTTACCATAATTGCCCTGGCCAAAGAAATTATGAGGCCGGGACTTGTGTTTTTTTCTTCAGCCGTAATTTTAATGGCTACCGGAATTCTTACCGATAAAGAATTACTTGCCGGTTTCTCCAACAAAGGAATGATAACCATTGGGGTACTGTTTTTGGTAAGTGAAGGAGTACGACAATCGGGAATTCTTAATCGGGTAGCACAAACTTACCTGCCCAGGAAACGCAGAAAAATGGTTTTTCTAATCCCACAAATTATGCTCCCGGTTTCCATACTTTCTGCCTTTTTAAATAATACTCCGGTAGTAATAATTTTTGCTCCTATCATCAAGAAATGGACGGAAAAACTAAATTTATCATCAAAAAAATTCTTAATTCCACTGTCGTACGCCACCATATTTGGAGGAATGTGCACACTTATTGGAACATCAACCAATCTGGTAGTTCATGGTTTAATTATTGAAAATGGGTACGAAGGATTTAGCATGTTTGAGTTGGGGAAAGTTGGCATTTTCATTGGAATTATCGGCACCATTTATATGTCAGTAATGAGTAATAAATTTCTTCCCGGAAAAAAAATAATTTTCAACTCAAAAAGCACTACCGAATACAAAGATTACTATTACGATATTGTTATTTCCGAAAATGCAAATCTGGTTGGCCTGGACATAAAAAATGGAAGGATGAAGGAACTAAAAGGTCTCCTCATTCAATGTATCAATCGGGATGGAAATATAATTGAAACAAAAAAAGGAGCATTTAAGATTTTGGCGAACGACAAATTACTTGTAGCTGGAAAATCGGATAGACTGAATTATATTTTATCTAACGACAATATTAAACTCAGCGGAATTGATTTGGTAAAAAATATTCCAAAAAATAAACTAAAACAATACGAAGCAGTGATTGCGCCCCGTTTCCCCGGAGTTGGGAAAACCATTCCTGAGTTTAACTTTTACGAGCATTATCAGGCTGTTGTTTTAGCAATTCACCGAAACGGTGAACGGATTACAACAAACATGGATAAATTAAAGTTAAAATCAGGTGACAATCTGGTACTTTTAACCACCGATAAATTCATTGAAAACTGGGGTGAATCGAAAATATTTTACCTTACAACCTATATACGCGACTACCGTACAACAGGTACTTTCTGGAAAAAATGGCTGGCGTTTATCATACTTCTTGCAATGATTATTGGAACTACTTTTGGGAGATTATTAAACTCACCCGATGGAATAACTTTCGACATGTTCTATTTTGCATCCATTGCAGCGATATTACTTATTTGGATGAAAATTATGCCACATCAGAAATACACAAAAGCTATTAGCTGGGATGTACTGATTACGATTGCCTGTGCCTTTGCAATTAGTAAAGCCTTACAGAATTCGGGTGCAGCAGAAGCCATTGCCGGAACAACCATAAAATTTGCGCACAGTTTTGGACCCATTGGCGTTTTGGCCGCGTTGTATATACTTACAACAATTTTTACCGAAATAATTACAAATAATGCAGCTGCCGCCATTGTTTTCCCCATAGCCCTTTCGGCAGCACAACAACTTGGAATCGATCCAAAACCTTTTTTTGTAACCATTGCAATTGCTGCATCGGCAAGTTTTGCAACCCCAATAGGTTACCAAACCAATTTAATTGTGCAAGCAATCGGAAATTACAAATTTAGCGATTATTTGAAAATCGGATTACCTTTAAACTTCCTCGCGTTTATCCTTTCATTACTATTAGTACCTTACTTCTGGAGTTTCTAGTTTTATTTTTTTACCAGAACCATCCGAAACAATACCCGAAAAAGATGGTGTTGTAAGAAAAATTTTATCTTTGTCACCCTAAAAATAGTATTAATTGAAGGAAAAATATTGACATCTATTCATGAAGGAATACAGTCTAACAAATCTGCGTGAACTCGAAGCAGAAGCAATCCACATTATACGTGAAGTTGCAGCCGAATTCGAAAATCCTGTGATGCTTTATTCAATAGGCAAAGACTCATCGGTAATGGTACGGTTGGCAGAAAAAGCATTTTATCCGGGAAAAGTTCCATTTCCACTTATGCATATCGATTCAAAATGGAAATTCAATGAAATGATTGATTTTCGTGAAAAATATGCTAAAGAAAAAGGTTGGGATTTAATTGTTCATTACAATAAAGAGGGATTCGAAAGCGGTGTTGGGCCTTTTACACACGGCAGTAAGGTTCATACCGATTTGATGAAAACAAAGGCTTTGCTTGAAGGTCTCGACAAACACAAATTCGATGCAGCTTTTGGCGGTGCTCGTCGCGACGAAGAGAAATCCCGTGCTAAAGAACGCATCTTCTCTTTTCGCGATAAATTTCACCAGTGGGATCCCAAGAACCAGCGACCTGAATTGTGGAACATCTACAACGCACGGGTTCAAAAGGGTGAATCCATTCGCGTTTTTCCTATTTCCAATTGGACAGAACTTGATATCTGGCAATATATTCGATTGGAAAATATTCCAATTGTTCCACTTTACTTTGCAAAAAAACGCCCGGTTGTAGATATGGATGGTAGTCTTATTTTGGTTGATGATGACCGAATGCCAAAAGAGTTACACGATAAAGCTGAAATGCGCAAAGTTCGTTTCCGAACGCTGGGTTGCTATCCTTTAACGGGTGCCATTGAATCGGAAGCCGAAACAATTGAGGAAATTGTAGAAGAGATGATGACCGTCACCGTTTCGGAACGAACAACCCGGGTTATCGATTTTGACCAGGACGCAAGTATGGAGCAGAAAAAAAGAGAGGGATATTTTTAAAAAGGATTCTCAATATTTTATGTCATTTCGAGTGGGGCACGAACGAGAAATCTTTTTTTTAAAGGAACAGACTTCTCCTCCTGAAGTCGTCGAAATGAAAGAAAATTGCAACAAAACAATTATGACAACACAAAATCTAGATATAAAAGCATTCCTCGATCAGGACCAGAAAAAGGACTTGCTGCGTTTATTAACAGCCGGTTCTGTTGATGACGGAAAATCAACATTGATTGGTCGCTTAATGTTCGACAGTAAAATGCTGTACGAAGATCAGCTGGATGCATTGGAACGCGATAGTAAACGTGTGGGGCATGCTGGCGAGGACATTGATTATGCATTGCTTCTTGACGGATTAAAAGCAGAACGTGAGCAAGGAATTACAATCGATGTGGCATACCGATATTTTTCAACAGCTAAACGTAAATTTATTATTGCCGATACTCCCGGGCACGAGCAATACACGCGAAATATGGTAACCGGAGCATCAACAGCCAACCTTGCTATCATATTAATTGATGCACGTTATGGAGTAATTACTCAAACTAAAAGACACACTTTTTTGGTATCGCTTTTGGGAATTAAACACATTATTGTTGCAATAAACAAAATGGATCTGGTCGATTTTAGCCAGGATATTTTTGAAGAAATAAGAGCCGATTACGTATCGTTTGTAGCTCAGCTCGATATTCCAGATGTTCAATTTATCCCAATTTCAGCATTAAAAGGCGACAATGTGGTTGAGCCGTCTAAAAACATGGATTGGTACCACGGAAATTGTATGCTTGAATTTTTAGAGTTGGTGCATATTAGCAGCGACCGTAATTTTACAGATTTACGTTACCCGGTTCAGTATGTTTTACGCCCCGATATTAAATTCCGGGGATTTTCCGCTTCGGTTGCTTCCGGAATTATTTCGAAAGGTGATGAAGTTATGGTTTTGCCATCACTACAAAAATCGAAAGTAAAATCGATTGTCACTTACGACAAAGAGCTGGATTATGCATTTCCTCCACAATCGGTTACAGTAACTCTAGAAGATGAAATAGATGTTTCGCGTGGAGATATGTTGGTTCACCCGGATAATGTACCTCGTATAGAACGCCAGTTTGAAGCGATGCTGGTTTGGATGGATGAAACCCAGATGAACCTTTCTACGCAATTTTATATTAAACATGCCAATAATTCAGCGAAAGCCAGAATCGACGAGGTGAAATATAAAGTTGATGTCAACACGATGGATAAATCGAATATTGAAAACTTCAATTTAAACGAAATTGGCCGGGTAGTAATTACTACTACAAAACCATTGTATTTTGATCCTTACACAAAGAACAAACAAACCGGTTCATTTATATTAATCGACCCGGTTTCGCATAATACTTGCGCAGTTGGAATGATTATCGATCGGTTAAGTAGCAAAAACCTACATTCGAGAATTACCAATGTTGACAAAGAAAATATTGCCCTTGGAAAATCGTTGATTCAAACCAACGAACGTCAGGATAAATTAAACCAACGCGGCGAAACCATATGGATTACCGGATTGCACGGTTCGGGAAAAAACGAACTGGCATTTAGTTTAGAAAAGAAATTATTTGAAAGCGGTGCAACAGTAGTTTCTATTGACGGTAGTTCTGTTCGTTCTGGTTTAAACCGTGAATTGGATTTTACACCTCCAGACCGTGCTGAGAATTTGCGACGGGTGGCTCACATTTGCAAACTATTAAACGACCAGGGAATTATTACCATCTGCTCATTCATTTCAAGAAATGTATCGCTACGTAAACAAATTGCCCACATAATTGGAGAAGAACGTTTCCATCTGTTTTATATGAATGCCTCGCTGGATTTTTGTAAAAACAATAAACCAGAGTTGTACAAATTAATTGAACAAGGAAAAATAGAGAACCTTCCGGGAGTAGATTTGGAATACGATGAACCAACCGACGCAAAACTGATTTTCAAACCTGAAGAAAATGAACTGAACATTGACAAAGTGTTAGACTATTTAGCTGCAAACAAAATATATCCAATTCAATAGCGGATTATACATTCTAAAATATAATGCCCCGATGAAGTAAAATTTCATCGGGGCATTTTTTGTTTCAAGTTATTAAAAAAAATGGCAGGCCTATAAGCCGGGTTCTGTATCCTCCGTCGGTTGACAGAGAACCTTTATCATTTATCTAGTCCCAACATCACTGTCGGAATCCTGCAACCTACCCCTCCTGACATCTTTGTGCGAGAAAGAAACAAAACGAGCAACTTCGTTGTACCGCAACAGCGGCAACCAATCAGGATATATTTGGTTTTGCAACCCGTGAGACGTACGGCTGACTGTGTTACCACAATCACCGGTGCGCTTTTACCGCACCTTTTCACCCGTTTCCCGATCCAACACGTCGGATCGGGATGGTTATTTTCTGTTACGTTGCTATCCCCTTTCAAAGATCTTCCCGTTAAGAAGCACGGCACCCTGTGTTGCCCGGACTTTCCTCTCCCGATATAAATCGTAAGCGATAAAGCGGCCTGCCGCTGCAAAAGTAGAAAAAAGTTTAGAGTTTAAGGCTGTATGTTGAAAGTAATGCTAAACCTAAAAGTTATAATCAATTTCAGTAAAACTGATAGTCCAAACATTTTGCGATTCATTTCCGAATAGTTTTTCAGTTTTTGAAACAGTTGTCTCGAAATTGCATTTATGAATATTTAAAAGAATTGTATCATTAGAATTGTTATTGAATATTTTTTGAGAGAATTGAAGTTTCCCTGCATATCCGGAAAAAGTATTCTTTTGAAAAGGATCTGCAATGTTTATTGAATTAATTTCTGTTTTAAAAGCCACAACTTTTTCTGAACAGTAGAGTACTCCAACCACGGAATCTTCCAACAAATCAAGACTCTTGTAATAATCTTGCATTTCCATTTCCGATTCAAAGGTCTCCTCAATCATTTGTCTTGCCTGCAATCTAAATTCTTTTGGAAGACTGTCATCTGCATAAATATTAATATAATCGGCTAGATCTTTCAGTTTTTGAACTGCTCTCTTTTCAAAAGCAAATATATTTTCCCGGGATAACTCATCTTGTGTAAAATCATTTTCGACCTCTTGAAATGTTTCAGTTAACTTATTTCCAAGAGTAACTTCGCTGTTATTATCCACACAATCTTCTGCTGATAGCAAAACCAAAAGCAGTAAAAAGGACATTATGTTTAAAATCTGTTTCATTTATTCCGGTTCATTTTGTTTAAATCGAAGATGTGTAATTTTTTCATTTCCATATTTGGTATCTAATATTTCAATATCTCGCAAACTACTTGCCGGCAACGTAAGTTTATTAATGAACTCCCATTTATTGTACATCTCCATTCCAATTGTTCCCTCCAAAACCTGAAAAATTCTTGCGCTGTCAGAAATTATCGATCCCAAATCTTCTCTCCTTTTAAGCCAGTCTTTTACATTACTATTCGAAAAATAATGAATCATAACTGCATAATCGTCCAATTTTAGTTTGACATTTTCGGTTCGGTTAAATTTGTTTAAAGTCCTCAAAATAGTATCGGTACGATAATATGGTGTTTCAACAACAAATCTTAAAATTCTTTTATTGGTTTTTAATGTAAAACAACCTTCATTATTGCACAAATAATTCACCGGCGATTCATTCGACAAAACACTTACCTCAATAATACTGTTAACAATTTGATCTTTGGTATCGTCATCGTAAAAGCAAAAAGTGTATTCCTGCGTATTTAACGATTTAAAAATCAGATAAAACAAAGTAAGGGCAACTAACATTATTAAGGGGACCAAATAAAAAACACGGTTTGATTTATCGGGAACCATTATATTATTGGCATCGCCGTTTTTTAGTTTGAATTCATCCCAGCTTTGGTAACCTACATATTTCGAGAGGAAGTTTAAAATATCGATTCTGGGTAGTTTTGAATTACCCAATTTCATGTGGGTATAAAACCACTTTTCACTGATGTATTCGTTTTGTTTAAAGCGAAGATCGCCCTGAAAATCAATAATATTCTGCCCTTTCCAATTTGAAATAGAATCAGGAATTCCCGGATAAGATTTCTGCATGGTTGCTACAATTTCACCTTTTAAAAGTTCAAAATATTTGGCCTCAGAAATTTTCACTCATTAAAATTATTTGAAAATAGATTTGCGTTTAAGTTGAAAACGGTTTACAAATAATTTACAACGGTTTTACAAAAATGGCCAGTCTACCCAATCGTAAATTGAATTCAGTTTCAACATAAAAAATAAAGTTATGAAAAAATCATCAAACCATTCCAATGAGGTTTTAGGTAGGATATTCCAAATCTTACATAAGAAAGTTAAACTCCTCCCGAAAATTATTTTTTTCAAGTCAAGCTTATTAATTGTTCTGATATTGAATATTTCGACAGTATTTAGTTCCTGCCAGGAAACAGACAAAGCGGTTTTAAAAGCTTACGAATTACGCATCCAGGGGAAAGCAGATCAGGCGAAAGAACTCCTTTTAACCATTTTTAAAGAAGATTCTATAAATGCAGTGGCTCACTTTGAATTGGCCAGAACCCTGAATTACATGAATATGAGGGGAAGCAAAGAAGCTGATAAAGCACTAAAAAATGCGTTGAAATATGAACCCGAAAATATTGTTTACGCGTATTGCAATGCAAAAGATTGTTTTTTGAAAGCATACATTGCCATGCAAACAGGCGGCGAAAATGTAAAAGAACTTGTTAATGATATGTGCAAGGAATTTGAAAAAGTTCTGGAAATGAAATCCGATTACCCGGAAGCATTAATGTACCTCGTTGAAATTTATGGCATGTTACCAGAAAACATGGGAGGTGACAAAATTAAGGCAGAAGAATACGTACAAAAATTAGAAAAACTTGATAAATTTTATGGTGCAAAAGCCCGGTTGGTTTTAATGCCCGAAAGTACCAACATGATTGAATATTGGAAAAACTACATTACTGAAAATGGCGAAGATTGCCTTTCTTTAAAAGAATTGGGAGTTTCTCATCTTTTTAACGATGATATAAATGGAGCAAAAGAAAGTTTTAATAAAGCCATCTCGTTAGATAAATCTCAAAATATCAGGCTACTGGATTTGTCACGCTTCCACCAAATGAAAGTTATGCAAAACAGAGATGCAGCTGAAAAAGAATTACCTGAGGCGAAAAAATACATTAACCAATATTTAGCTTCCGAGCCCGAACCAATTCCACCGTTAAAAGCATTTGCAATTGGAATGCTAGCAAAATTCGAGATGTTCTCGGGAAATAATGCTGAATCCGAAAAATTAATGGAAGAGGCAAAATCACTTGACCCTCATTTCTCGCGTGCTTCCGCAATACCTTCACTTGCTTTATTTGAACCTCCAAATAAAATCGATCAACATTTTAGATCGTTTTTTAGCTGGTATTAATAAAAATCTAGAAATCATGAAAAAATTTATTGCAGTTATCTTTTTAGTTAGTTTTAGTTGCGGGCTGGTAAACGCCCAAATAGAGAAAGGCACCGTATTCCTTGGCACTTCAACAAATATTTCCGGGAGCCAGTACGATATGCTTTTAGGAACAAATAATTCCATTGGAATTTCGTTTTCATCAATGGAATACAGTGGTTACGATGAAAAAGAAAAATTAACTCTCCTCTACTTTTCGCCCAAAATAGGATATTTTGTTGCAAATAATATTGTATTGGGAGCAAATTTAAAACTATGGTCTCAAAGTAATGATGAATCAAAATCTTCAATTACTGCAATTGGCCCTTTTGTTCGGTACTACATTACAAATGGAAAGATTGTTCCAATTGTTGAAGCAGAAGTAACCTTCGGTGGATTTAAAGAAACCTGGGACAGCGATTATTCCGACGGTGAAAGCAAAGAGAAGCTCACTATTGTATCGCTGGGTGCAGGACTGGCTTTTTTTATCAATAAACATATTAGTGTAGATTATATGGCAGGCTACAAGTCAATTGTTTTAAAAGACTCTGAATCAGGAGATGATGACACAACCTTAAATAATCTCGGATTAGTAATTGGGTTTACTGCAACATTTTAAATAAACCAAAGAAAAACTGTAATATGAAATTAAAAATTGCATTAATTATTACTGGAATAATTACTTCGATAATTGTTATAACAAGTTGCAGTACTGAAGACAAAAAAGCACTAAAAGTTTTTGTTTCCCAAAACTCAAATCTTTTGATTTACCCGGTTCATATACTTTCGAACCAAACAAGCTCTTTTGATACCATAATTTCAAAAAAAATAGCCAAATATATTAACGATAACAATTACGCTGCTGCCAGGGTAACACAGCTATGTCCGCCTGCAAATACGCAATGGGTAAAAAACGAAGGAAAAATGCTGACCAACAGCATTAATCTTTTTACAGCTTTTGTGAAAAGCAACAATGTTCCTAAAAACACGTACAATCTTAACATCGAATTTCTAAAAAGAGGGAATAATTCAAGAATTTTTGCAGTGCATTACTGTCTATTAAATAACAAGGGAGAGATTTCAATGAAAGGACTTTTAAACTCACTATGGAAAGAATTTAAAACAGTAAATCCGAAAACAAACGACGATTGCGTTGCAGTGTTTATTAATGGATTTGAACAGAAAATTAAAGATTCTAAAGAATAAAACATGAGACATCTTTTAATATTTGTTTGGTTGTTATTTGTTCTACTAAATTCTAAAGCACAAACGCAAAAAATGACCCCGGATCAAACGGTTAAAAAAAACTCCGTTTATTACGAAATATTTGGGAATGGTTTATGGCACTCAATAAATTACGACCGCGTTCTACCTTTTAATGCAAAATCTGGACTCGTTTTACGTGGTGGCCTTTCGTACTACAATAAATTATTCCCTTTAGGCGAGATTAATTATATTACAGGAAATCAGGCACATCATTTCGAAACAGGTTTCGGCTATACTGCTTTTCACGAAGGACATCTTGTTTTTATACGAACGGGTTATCGGTTACATGGAAAAAAGGGATTTGTATTTCGTACGGCTCCAATGTTTTGTCCTACAGAATCGTTTCTCTGGTTTGGATTTTCTTTTGGATATTGTTTTTAATGAAGGTTCGAGATTTCTAAAATTCAAAGAGTACATTATGAAACAATTACTTTTGACTTGTTTTTCACTATTAATCTTTTCGGCTTGTTTTTGCCAACGTTACGAACTCTGGGTGAAAACGTCAGATAGAAATTATAGAGTAAAGGGAAATTATGGATTCTCCAACGATTCAGTTTTGATGACTTATTCCAATGCATCAATTCTATTTCCTTCAAAAGAAAAATATTTTACATGGGATGATGTTACTGATTTAAAGATTCGAAATAAAAGCAGGAATCAGGTTGGACAATTGATTGGGACAGGTGTCGGAATTTTGGCTACATCTGCAGTATATAATTCTTTGAAAAAAGAATCTGACCAAGATATTGCAAGTATTTATATGGTGTTTTTCGCTCCCATTATAATTGGATCAGGTACTTTAATAGGTCATTTAGCCACCAATAAAAAAAGAAAAATACCCATGCAAGAATTTACCTCAAATGATAAAAATCAAAACCTTAAAAATTCTATGAAAAAAAACAAGGCAAACCGTAAACATCTAAAATGAAAAAAATAATACTAACAACTATTTTTGCAATCTCAGTTGTATTTTTATTTGCACAAGATAATATAGAAACAACTGATAATAGACCATTACATAATTTAAATTTAAATTTTGGGGGTGAAGGGTCGTTAGTTGCAGTTAATTTTGAAAGACTCTTTTTTATAAACCCGCAATTTTTTATTACTGGTCAGTTGGGAATCGGATACAATGAAGAATTTCTACTTTTTGGAGGTCAGCCGGAAAAATACACATCAATACCGCATCATATTACTGCAAACATTGGAAAAAGAAAAAACTTTTTTGAATTTGGATTGAGTGGTGCAATAATTTCAGGGAACACTGATAACCACTATTTATTGGGTCCTATTTTGGGTTACAGACTACAACCATTAAAATCAAACAAAGTAAATTTCAGAGTATATTCAAGCATTCCTGTAATTGTTGGATTAAATACGGAAACTCTTTCTTATGCCGGATTTAGCTTTGGTATTTGTTTCTAAAAAAAAGAAATATGAAAAAGTTAATTATTACCTTAATTCTGCTCACTATTCAACAAATTCTGTTTTCTCAAAATCTTGATTTAATTGTAATAACCAATGGCGATTCCATAGCGTGTAAAATTGATAAGCTTTCTCAAAAGTATATCTATTATATGATTAAGATAGATGACGAATGGATTTCCTCTCAAGTGGAAAAAGGTTTAATAGCTGATTACTGGATAAATTCAAATAAGAAAATGTATAAAACCTGGCTGACATTAAAAAGTGAGCCATTTATATCGAAAGGTATCTTGACCAAAGTAAAGAGTCCTCAATTCTAATTGCCCCGATGGTTAAAAACAAGCAACTAATATTAGATAAATCTCTAATTGAATTGCAAATAAAAAATGTAGAAACAATCAAACTTAGAAAAAAAAATAAAATTGGGAAAAGTATTTTAATTGGAGCAATTACAGGTTTTGTTACAGGTAGTTTGATAGGATTTGGAGCAGGTGATGATCCTCCAGGCGCTTTTCTTGCATATAGTACTGGAGATAAGGCATTTCTATTAGGTGGTAGTTTGGCAGTTTGTGGAGCAGGTATAGGAGCAATTGTTGGACCAGTAAAAATAAAAATCCCTATAAATGGAAGTTCTGAAAAATACAAGAAAAACAAAAGTAGTTTGAGAAGATACGCTGTTAAAAATTAACCGAAATGAAAAAACCAATCTTTATTTTAGTATTTATTCTATCGCTTTCTACATTAACAATAAAAGCGCAATGGAATTTTGTTGGTCCTGCCGGAATTTCAGAAGGCTGGTCTTTATATAATAAAATTGATATTGATGCCGCATCTGGATTTCCGGTAGTTGTTTACAACGATAACAACAAAGCAGTGTGTTTAAAATATAATGGAGTAACCTGGGAAAATGTTGGAGAATCAACATTCCAAAACTTCTCTGTTGGAGATATTATTGATTTCAAAATAGACAAAAAAAACAATTATATTCTTTTGTTTCACAATTACCTAAATTTTAAAAGTTCGTGTATAAGATTTGATGGGAATATTTGGCAATATGTAGGGTCAGAATATATCTCAGAAAAATTTTCAGCACACCAGACTTTAGGAATAGATACCTCAGGAATTGTCTATTTTGTTATGGAACACGATATTCACCAGATTTTTAAAGAAAATGGTTACACCTGGCAAAATATTTCATCGGAGGGTCTGGGCGCAGGAGGGCTTGCATTTCCAAACCTTAGATTCGATAACGATAATATCCCGATACTTGCATACACCGGACCCTACTTTTTTGCTAATTGTTCCAAATTTGTTGAGAATAAATGGATTCCGGTTGGAAACACTAATATCTCTGCCTCAAACACAATAGCAGAAAATACAAATCTTCACATAACTCAGGATAATGATTATTACATCGTTTTTAGAGATGCATACGTACGATGCTTTAAATGGAATAAAACATCAAATATTTGGGAATTGGTTGGCAAAGCAGGTTCTGAATTGGAAAAATTAGGAATAGCCGAAGATCTCGTCTCCGATTCAGAATCGAATATTTATTTAGTTGCTTCATATTATGGTACAGATAAGGCACAAGTACAGTGTTACTCTTTTAATGGTGAGAACTGGTCTCAGTTGGGAGGAACTGCTATTTCTGAGTCAGAAGCAGGGTATCTCGAGTTGGCTTTTAGTGAAAAGAAACAGAAACTATATTGTTCTTATAATGATTTTAGAACAAGCAAAGCAACAGTTAAAGAGTATAATTTAACAACTGGAATAAATACTGAATATCAAAACAGCAGTTTAAAAATCTATCCTAATCCTTCAACCGGAAATTTTTTCGTTGAAATACCAGGCGAAAAATTTAGTGTGGAAATTTATAATATTAATGGGGCACAAATATGTAGTTATAGAAACAATTACAACAAAGCTGAAATAAAAGAGAGCTTTCTGAGAAAGGGAATTTACTTGGTAAAAATTGTAACCCAAAATAATTATATACGGTACAAAAAGCTAATAATCATCTAAAATTTCAAATCATGTTAAATAAATACATTGGAATTTTTCTGTTTTGCTTATTACTATTATTCGCTGTAATTGCCGATGCACAAAAAAAAGGAATTATCATTAGCGAAAGTCTTGCCGCCAATTCAGAGCACCTGAAAGTAAAAATGGGAACGCAATGGATGGGGAAAATCTGGAAAATGAAATTTGGTGATTATGCTGTAACAGACAGTAAAATGGGATGGACAAAAACGAGTAGTAAATCTAATCTATTCAATACTAAAACGGAAAGCAAGACAACTCAAAAGTTTGCATTTACATTAAGCAGCAAAACAGGAGTTTATGCAAATGTAAATGCTGCAAATAACATTGAAGTCAAAGTACTTCAGGAATCTGAATTGTTCTCCGGATTTCACATTGGAGAGGATCAATTACTATTGGATTCCCATAATTTCACAGCATTAATAAACATCAATCAAGATACAACAGAAATCTGGACTTTGTTTATGAATGGAATAACAGGCAGTACTGTGGATAATGGAGGCACCGCATTTCTGAGCAATGGAAATAGAAAAATACTTATTATTTCTGCTCAGGCAAACAAAAGCAACGGTGCTTTCTCCAAAATGCTTCCAGCTTTGGGATACGAGTTTGTGGAAAACGACCAGGTAATTGGTGCACTTCAGTACTTTGGAGGTGGAACCCTTGGGACAAATAAAAATATTGTCTGGATTCAAAATAATCTGGATTCGAAAATGAAACTAATTCTTGCTGCGGCCATGACCTCTGTTATACAATTAAAAAATTGAGAACTATAATTAGCATGAATAAAAATTTTATGAATCTTTTATTGATAGGGATACTAGTATCATCAATAATTTCAAGCTGTCAGAAAGAGATTGTACCTCCGCAATATGAAACATTTACTGATAACAGAGATGGTGAAACATATAAATATGGACAAATTGGCAATCAATTTTGGTTGAGTGAAAACCTTAGATTTAAACCCGACAGCGACAATTATTGGGCATATAATAACAATGAAGCTGATGTAATTTTATACGGATATTTATATAGTTGGGAAGCAGCAATTAAAGTTTGCCCTTCCGGCTGGCACTTACCATCTAATGACGAATGGACAGAGCTATCAGATTATCTTGGAGGTTCCGGTGCAGCAGGAGGAAAAATGAAAGTTACCGGAACAACCTCTTGGAATGCGCCAAATACAGATGCAACTAACTCGAGTGGATTTTCGGCATTATCTTGTGGCACATATGACGGAATGGTTTTCGATGGGAGGGGCGACTTAACGCACTTTTGGTCTTCTGATGCACATTTTAATATCTGGTGGCTGAGTGGCCATTTTGGTCATCTAGGTTCTAGCATGGTTGATATGTATCACGAATCCGCCTCTGTTCGTTGCGTGAAAGATTAAAAATCGATTAAAAGATACAATGACTTAATTAAAAACTTACAAAAAAAATCGAGTAATGATTGAACATGTACACAACCACATCACGTCGGAATTGCAACAAAACACCAAAACCGACATTATTTTTATTCTCGCAGCAATCCTACTTAATCTGATTGTTCTGGCTATTAACTCAGGTTTTGCAGAAAAATCTCGCGAAGACGAAA
>CAYZBC010000101.1:0-15223 GCA_964476535.1 uncultured Maribellus sp. | reverse complement strand
TATGAATGTTTTATAGAAACTCTGAGAATACAACGCAGTTGACCGAATGCTTACCGAGAATCCGCCAAACATTGTAATAATTGCAAATTCCATTTCGCGATCGGCGTAATAAGACGCGGGATCTATTAAAACCGGACCTTTCTCTGAAGTCATAAAATTACTCGACCACAAATCGCCATGAATTAATACAGGTTCAGAGGCATCAGGTAAAAGAGCTGGAATTCTATCCAGTAATTTTTCGAATAAAAGTATTTCGGAAATTGGCAATGGTCTCTCTTTTTGAATTAATTCAAGTAAAAACCGCAATCGCTTATCCCGAAAAAATTCTACCCAGTTTTTTGTGAAGTTGTTATTCTGCAAGGTAGCTCCACAATAGTTATTGTTGTAAAATCCGAAACTTTCATTTTTATATTGGTGAATTATGGCCAACCCCCGACCCAACTTTTCGGCATCAGAAGAAAAAGAAAAACCAGGCGAAAAATATTCCTGAACCAAAAAGCCATGGGTGCTGTCAACTGTTTTACATGCAAAAACCTCCGGTATTAATAAATTACTTCCTGTTGCCTTTTTAAGCTCAGATAAACTCTCGGCTTCTCTTATAAAAATATCAACCGGGCAATTGGCATTCCATTTCAAAAAAAAAGAACCAACATTTGTATCAATTTTAGAGGCATGATTTATACAACCACCTCCAATTGAACGGGAAGAAGTAATTTCCACTATTTTTCCAAATTTATTGGAAAGCGATTGTTCAACCTGTTCCTTTAAAACACTATTTGTATTCTGATGTAAATCCATGTCCGACAAATTTCAATAAATATCAAAAAAATCAGAGCTTTCAAAACTGAGATTTTATTACTGTTATCAAAAATTATTCTTTTTTCAGACGGGTCATTTTAAATTCACTTTCACCATAATCGCCACTCGATTTTATCTCCAGTTTTCCATCAACCCATTTCCCTTTATGTACGATTTTTGAACTATCGATATAAAAACTATATTCAAACTCCTCTCCCGAAATTTTACCATCAGAAAAATCTACCGAACCCATTTCGCTCGACAATACTCCAGAGATTTTTTCACCATTTACGACATACTCTGCCGCAAAAGAAAAAGGACCATTATCAGTATCAACAGTGGCTTCCCATTTTCCTTCTACTTTAGATGCAAATAAAACAGAACTGAATAAAAGCAGTAGAATTGTAGAAATAAAAATCTTTTTCATAATTTTTTATTTTAAAATCATTTTAGCCTGCATTAAATTTAAGAAAAAAATTTAAATCTACATTATATGCAATCGTGAATAAAAAAAATTCATGAAGTTGAAAGTCTCCGTGACTGAGTTAAGTTGCATCGGCATGCAGGTTTCGACAACTTTAATTCGGGAAAGAAGCCGAAAATTGAATTTTCGTTATTTCACCACACTCCTGGCTAATTAAGATATATCTCCCGAAATTCGGCTACCATCTATACACCAATATAATTTTTTAGCAAACAAGAAAATAAGAAATTATTTACAAGGAACATCGAAAAACATGTGACTACTCTTTATATAAACTAAACAATAAATTTTCCAAAAATGCATTTACAAATATTTAAAAACAGTATTTTTTTTGAACTTTATTCGATGGATTTATGTAATAGAAATTAGAATCATTAATAATGAACAAAATTCGCATCATATTTCTGTTTATATTCCTAATTTTCAAACTGCTTTCCGAAGGTCAAAGTAATATTGAAAATGTAATATTAGAACAGGATTCAACTTCGTTAAGCGGAAAAATTGATGAAATTACAGTAACCGCTTTCCGTTCACCTTATAATATATTTAACATCCCGGCACCGGTAAATCTTATTACATCGCTTCAGTTAGAAAACGGAAGTTCTTTTACTCCCATTGAAGCGTTAAATCAGGTTCCCGGGGTTTTAATGCACCACGGAACATTAAATACCAATCGGTTAACCGTTCGTGGTATTGGTTCGCGAACCCCCTACTCCACAAATAAAATTAAAGCTTATTTTGGTGAAATACCTTTAACATCGGGCGATGGCGAAACCACTTTAGAAGATTTGGAAAACACAGCAATAAAACGTGTCGAAATTATTAAAGGACCATCGTCAAGTTTATATGGAGCGGGTTTGGCAGGAGTCCTACTTTTTCATCCAAAATCTGTGATTAAAAACTTCGTACAGAACCAAACTTCAATTGCCTCTTTTGGAACCATAAAAAACACACTTTCGGCAGGGATAATACAAAATAACTTAAACATTTACGCACTTGGCTCAACGCTAAAAAGCGATGGTTTTCGTAAAAACAATACAACCAACCGATCCAATGTTTTAATTAACTCGCAATATTCATTCACTAAAAACAGCAACATTCAGGTTCTTTTAAAATCAACCAAAATGAAGGCTTTTATTCCAAGTTCACTGAATTTGACAACGTTCAATGAATCGCCTGAAAAAGCCGCTTCAAACTGGCAAAATATTGAAGGATTTGAGGATTACACCAACGGGCAATTGGGAATTTCTTTTAATTATTTTACTAAAAAAAACGAAAAAATATCTGTTGCAACCTTTGGTAGTTTTCGTGTTGCTGAAGAACTACGGCCTTTCAATCGTTTGGAAGAATCTTCCAGCTTTATTGGTTGGAGAGGATACATTCAAAAAGTAATTAACGAAAAAACAACACAGGTCACAATCACTTCCGGCTTAGAATTTTTTCGCGAAAAATACAATTGGTCAACTTTCGCGAACGAAACCACAAAAAACTTACTTTCTGACAACATTGAAAGGAGACAATATGAAAACCTGTTTTTTCAATTGGAATCTAATTTCCACAATCGTTTATTCGTTTCCATTGGATTAAATGGAAATTTAACTCGTTACAATTACATCGATGAATTTGATGAAAACGGAGATCAATCGGGCAAACATTCTTATAAACCTGTTCTCTCACCACGTCTGGGATTAAACTACCTATTCAGCAGAAGATTTTCTGGTTTTGGAAATGTTAGCCATGGTTTTTCCACCCCTTCTTTTGAAGAGACATTGTTGCCCGAAGGAGAATTAAACACTGAAGTAAAACCAGAAAGTGGCTGGAATACAGAATTTGGATTTCGTTCACAACTTTCAACTCGAATTCGAATTACTGCAAGTTATTACCGAATATACATTTCCAATTTGCTTGTGGCACGCCGAATAGGCGAAGATTCGTACGTTGGTATAAATGCAGGAAAATCTCTTCACCCAGGTTTTGAAACTGAAATTAACTGGCAAGTTACAAATCCAAAAAATTACCCCAATCTAACACTGAGTGGAAACACCACCATTGCAAATTATCATTTTAAAGATTTTGTTGACCAAGAAGTTGATTACTCTGGGAAAGACCTTCCGGGAACAGCTAAAAACACGTGGCAGGTAATGGCAAATTTAAATGCTACTCAGATAATTCAAGTAAATATCTGGCATCGTTTTACAGGAAAAATGGCTGTAAACGATGCAAATTCTGATTATTCGAACTCATTTGGAATAACCAATTTAGAAGCTAAATATTTGAATAAAATTAAAAAGTTTAATTTTGAATTAAAAGCTGGTCTACAGAATTTATTTGATGTGAAATATGCATCGATGCTTGCCGTAAATGCGCCTTCGTTCGGCGGAAATTTACCACGTTATTACTATCCGGGAAATCCGCGGAATTATTTTGTTTCTGTTTTGATTAAGATTGCGGATAATTCTTTGCAGGATTAATTTTGGGTGCATTGAATTCCAAATCGTTGCTAAAAACTAGTTTTCTAACATTCTCCCATTCCAGCGATCAAATTTATCAGGTGTTGGTAATTCCGGAATTTTATCATCGAACTCAACAATCCAATTATTTAACATGTTTCTCATTTCGTTTAAAGCATCTTCATTTTCTGCATTTTCTGCCAAATTATTAAACTGCAATGGGTCGTTTACCACATCGTACAATTCTTCTGCAAATCTTGGTTCCATAAAACAATCCAACTGCTTTTCGTTCAATTCTCCCGCATTGTACATTTTTATCATTTCCTGATACGTTAAACTTCCAACAGCATCAGCAGGAGGCGAGGCATTTAATTCAGGAAAAGCATTTCTTATGTACAAATATTTGTGGTTTCTGATGGCGCGTTCGTGCGACTGATAGTCGTGCCAATTGTGTTCCCCAAAAATGTAATCTCTGGTTTGAGCTGAATAATCTTTCAAAATTGGTGCAAACGAAATACCTTGAAATGTTTCCAAAACATTAGCCCCTGCAAATTCACAAAAGGTTGGGGCAATATCAATGGAACTAATTAAGGCATCGGTTCTGCCTTTTTGTAATTTCCCTGGCCAACGAACAATAAATGGAGTTTTAATGCCACTGTCATACATTCGGGTTTTGCAACGTGGAAAAGGTCGTCCGTTATCGGTCATATAAATTACCATAGTATTTTCATCAACACCCTGATCTTTTAAAACCTGCATCACTTTCCCCAGATAACTGTCTAACCGCGAAATTTCGTCGTAATACAAGGCAATATCTTTTCGGGTTGAATCGGCGTCAGGCAAAAAAGACGGAACAAGAACTGTTGCAGGATCATGGGGTTCAGGAATTGTATTTGGCTGATATTTTCGGTGTGGGTCCATTGCTGCCAGCCACATAAAGAATGGTTTATCCAGTGGACGATTTTGCAAAGCACGCACCCAGTTTTCACAACCGCTTGGGGATCCTCCATAAATACTATCGAATTCATTTCGGAGGTCACCAATGTGATATTTTCCAGCCACGGCAGTGTAATAACCGACCTTTTGCAATTCACCCACAAACAAAAGCTGTTCAGCCGGAAGTGGCATGTGTAATTCGGGCGCTCCGGTACTATGTGGATAACGACCGGTTAAAATACTACATCGACTGGGACTGCAAGAACTAGTGGTTAGAAATGCATTATCAAACACAACACCGTCTTCGGCTAATTTATTAATATTTGGTGTTTTAATCACCTGGTTACCATACGGGCCACAATCGTTCCAAGCCGCATCGTCAGCAATAAAAATAATAAAATTAGGCTGTTTTTTTTCTACTTCTTTTTGATTAGAATTATTGCACGAAACAAAAACAATCAAGATCAGGATTGAAATTAACAGATGGTTTTTCATATTCTAGATTTTTGAACATTCAGTTTAATGTTTCGAATTTAATGTTTAAGTTTAATTTTACAACACAAATATTCAACATAAAACCTTAAACTTTGAATGAACCTGTTTTCATCATTTAATTCTCTATTTCATTCTCCTACTCATTCAATAAATACTCCAATTTAATTACTTTCGCTTCTGTAGGAGATTCTTTTACTATTGTTTTAACTGCAAAAAAAAATGATTATTTTTATCTTTATAATACAGCCCTTTTTTTACATCAACTAAAACGATTAAAATGATACGACTAAATAAATTTCATCTGTTTGCCATTGCATTCCTTATTTTGAATGTTTCAGTAATAGCAAAAGATATAAAAAAGCCATTCTCTTTTGTTCAAATATGCGATACTCAGCTCGGGTTTATTCCTGAAAACTACAAACAAGATTTGGAAACTTTAAGACAAACGGTCAAGCAGGTTAACCAACTTAATCCCGATTTTGTTGTTATTTGTGGCGACCTCGTAAACCAAGCAAGCGATAGCACTTATTCTGATTTTAATAAAATAAAGGAGTGTTTTTCTATGCCATGTTATTGCACTCCTGGAAATCACGATCTAGGGAATATTCCGAATGATACAACACTTGGTTTTTATCGAAAAACCATAGGAAAAGATTATTACGAATTCCACAACAAGGGATATTCCTTTATTGTAACAAACTCTCAGCTATGGAAATCATATGTCGCGAAGGAATCGGAGAAGCATGATAAATGGGTAAAAAAAGCGCTAAAGAAACAGCACAAAAAACAGAGACCAATATTTGTAATTGGTCATTACCCATTGTACGTTGAAGACGCCGAAGAAAAAGAGGCTTATTTTAATTTACCCCCGAAAAAAAGGGAAGAGCTATTTAGCCTATTTAAACAGAGTAATGTTTTAGCCTACCTATCGGGGCATACTCACAAAACCATAATCAACAATTACGAAAATATTCAATTGGTAAGTGGTGAAACAATTAGTGTAAATTTCGACAAAAGACCTTTCGGATTTAGACTGTGGGAAGTTGAAGCAGACACCGTAAAACAACATTTTGTTGCCTTACCAATCCCCGGTAAAAATTAGTCATTGGGTGAAATAAAAATCATAAAAAGATTAACTATTTTTAACTAGAAGAATTTAAATTACAAAGGTTAATACCAATACTAATCAACAAATATTTCCCATTACTTAGTCAATACTAATCTTGTGAAACAAAAACTATTATCTTCAAATTTAATTTATTCAACCAATAAATTAGACAAAAACCCATGTCGATTGAAAGAACATATTAGTTAACTTTAGCAAATAATTACAATTCCATGAAGAAATTTATTTTCAATTTTACAGGTATTCTAATTTTGATTACCAACTCTTTTATTTCAATCGCTCAATCTTTTTCAATTGAAATCATTATCAAAAATCAACCCAATAATCCCATTATTTTGGAGAAGGTAGAGGGAGATAATTTTACTCCAATAGATTCTGCTTTTGCAGAAAAAAATTTAGTTCGTTTTACTCTTCCAGAAAATACAAATATCGGAATTTACCGCCTTGTTTTCGGACAAACCACTTTGGCCAAAGTAATGAACGAAGCACCTCAACAATTAGATTTTATTTTCAACAATGAAAATATTGTATTCGAATCTGATTTTAATGCACCCACCAACAGTCTAAACATTATTCAATCGTTAGAGAATAAGGTTTGGGTTGGGTTTTTAAAAATGAATAACAATTTAAAACAACAATTAAGTGAACTGGAAAAAGAAGTAAATTATTTTTGGTTAAAAGATGATACTAACAATGCCGTTCAAAAGGCGACTGAATATAACCAATTGCAAATTAAACGCGATTTATTCATCACACAAATGATTAAAGAGAATGAAGGACTTTTTGCTACCCGCCTTATTAAAACATTTCGGGAACCCATGTTGGACGGCTATTTAACAGAATTGGAACGCCAGGAGTTGTTCAAAAAAGAGTATTTCAAATCGGTGGATTTTACCGATGAAACATTAATTCATTCACAAGCCTACACCGATAAAGTATTTAACTACCTGGTAAGCTACAATCAAAAAGGATTAACTCAGGAACAACGCGTGCAGGAATATATAAAAGCTGTGGATGTGATTTTGAGCAACACGAATAAGAATGAGAAGGTTTACGTTTTTATTCAAGAATATTTAATTCATGGTTTCGAAGTTTTAAAGCTTAAATCGGCAATCGACTATATTCGAAAAAATTATTCCTCTACAACGGAATAAACCTCTCACTATCATCCATTTAACAACTCCTCAGCTGTTTTCAAATTAGATTGAGTTATATTTTCGCCACCCACCATTTTAGCAAGTTCTTCTACCCTTTCGGTTTCGGATAGTAATTTCAATGAGGTGTATGTTTTTCCTGCTTTCTCGAATTTATAAACCTGAAAATGTGCGTCACCTTTTGCTGCAATTTGTGGCAAGTGCGTAATGTTGATAATTTGTGTAGTGGAAGAAAAAGATTTTATGATATTTCCCATTTTTACTCCAATTTCGCCCGATACTCCGGAATCTATTTCATCGAAAACAACCGTTGGAAGTGCTTTTGAATTTCGAAGCAGGTTTTTAATAGCCAACATCAAGCGAGACATTTCGCCGCCCGACGCAATTTTTGAAATCTCGGAAGGAACCGCATCTGCATTCGCACTAAAAAGGAATGAAACAGAATCCATTCCATTTAATCCAAAAGCTGTTAATTTTTGATGAGTAATTGAAAGTTTCGATTTTTCCATACCCAAAAGCCGCAAATCGGAAACAACTGATTTTTCAATCTTCGAAAACGACGATTTCCGCAATTCGCTTAATTTATTGGCTATACTTTCCAATTTATTTCGTTGCTTTTCGAAAGAAATTTCCATGCGTTTTATTTCCTCGTCGTAACCAACTATTGTATTTATTTTTTCATCAAACAAATCACGTAAATCGATTAACTCATGAACGGTTGATACAGAATGTTTATGTTGCAAACCGTAAATTTCATTTAACCGGTCGTTTATCTTTTCTATTCGGGTCGGATTATGTTCAATTCTCTCTGCCAAAAAGTTAGCCTCTTCAACAATATCCTTCAGTTCCAAAAAACCGCTTTGCAAACGTTCTACCAGCAAAGGTGCTTCGGGTACATAATCCTGAACATTTTCGATTAATTTCTGGCTTTCTTTTATTTTCTGAATTACAGACAATTGTTCATCATCCAACAAAAGAACTGCCCGACTCAATGCACTTTTAATCTCTTCGGCATGAGACAAGGTTTTTAATTCAGCCTCTAATTCAGCCTGCTCGTCTTTACGTAAACCAGCCTCTTCCAATTGGTTAAATTGAAATTGAAAATAATCAAGATCAGCTTTTGCTTTTTCCGATTTAAGGTTTAATTCTTCCAGCGAATTTTTCAAATTCTGGTAGTCAGAAAAAATTTGCTGATAATTCCCCAATACTTTACCCGACTTTGCAATGGTATCTACTAACTCGAGTTGAAATTTTTGATTTACCAATTCCAGGTTTTGGTGTTGCGAATGAATATCGATAAGCTGCAAACCCAGTTTACGTAAGGTCTTTAAATTAACCGGAGTGTCGTTAATAAATGCGCGTGATTTACCTGAAGGAGTAATCTCGCGCCTTAAAATGGTTATAGGATCGTAATCCAGATCGTTTTCATCGAAGAAAGAACCGACCGAATAATTTCCGATATTAAAAATCCCTTCAACAATACATTTTTGATTACTATCCTTCAAAACCAATAACTCTGCCCGATTACCCAAAATTAAACCTAAAGCACCCAGAATAATCGATTTCCCAGCTCCGGTTTCACCCGTAATGGTATTTAACTTACCATGAAACTCCACGGTAAGTTTATCGATAAGTGCGTAATTAGAAATAGAAAGTCTGGTCAGCATTTATATTGGATTTAGAACCCTTCGTTTTCAGCTATTTTTTCGTACTTGCTCCCGTTCGAAGGATCCACCTCTGTTAAAATTGCCATTATCCGATTTCTTTCGTCGGGAAACGATTTTGAAAAGATGTTAACCAACTCGGCTGATTTTGAATCGAAAAACATTTGCAAAATATAAACTGATGGTCGGCGACGAAATACTTTTTGAATATCACGTAATGAATTCGCAATATTTGCCCGCCCTTCTTCTGGTTTATCCGACATTAAATCCAAGCCATTTCGATGGTAGGTGTACATACAACTACGGAAATCGGAATAAGATTTATTCATTACATTTTCGAGCAACCAATATCGGTTTCTTTCACTTTCAAATGCCTTCCAACCTTTCTCACTGGCATTTTGCGAATTGTTTACAATGGCCTGAGCTTTTTCGAAATAAGGTGTTCCGCCTTCGGGTGAAAAAGTATCGTAATCGAAGCCTAAAATAACATAAGCGTAGTAAGCTAAAATATTTGTCAGGTTATCGCGGTTCGAAGTTTCATTGTATTCAAGTGGCTGAAATTCAACATATTTACAACGAAAATCGTTGTCTTTTATGTTTAAAATTGTTGTTTCGTAACTTGAGTTAAAAGTTGGACGTGTTAACTGCACCTGAATTGTCCCCATAAATTCATCAACAGAAATTTGCGAAGTGAGTCGAATTAATATATTACACTTAATTTTCTCATCGTAACTATAAACATGTTCCGTCCATTTCCGGTTATTCATAAACTCGTACAAATCGGACTGCATGGTGCGAAACAAATTCTGGTTAGCTCCTTGTATTTGCTGCGACGAAACGGTAACATTACATCTTAATTCCTGTGCAAAACTGCTCGTCATCAAGAGAAAAATAAAAATTGCTAAAGCTGATATCTTCTTCATAAATTTTGAAATAGAATATAAAATTATAAAAAAATAGGTAAAAGAAACCCTTCTAATCAAATAGTAATATTACTTTCTGAATAATATCCACTGCTACTTCCTTTTTACTTTTTAACTCAAAAAGCTGCTGATTATTGCCTTTGTCGAGGATAGTAATTTTATTCGTGTCAAACTGAAATCCGGCGCTTTTATCATTTAAAGAGTTCAAAACGATAAAATCCAAATTCTTCTTTTTAAGCTTACTTTTTGCATTCCGTAATTCATCGTTTGTTTCCAGTGCAAAACCCACCAGTATTTGATGATCTTTTTTTATTTCTCCCAACGATTGTGCTATATCTTTGGTAGGTCTAAGTTCCAGGTTCCAATTTTCTTTACCTCTTTTGGTTTTTTTATTTTCGGCATAAACAGGGGTGAAATCTGAAACGGCAGCGCACAATATTGCTCCATCGCATTCAGTAAAATTCGATATACTTTCAACATACATTTCCGCTGCTGATTCCACTAAAATAACCTTAATTCCTCTGTTTTCTGTTGAAACAGAAACTGGTCCTGAAATCAAAATTACTTCAGCTCCATTATTTGCTAACTCTTCGGCAAGGGCATACCCCATTTTTCCGGAAGAATAATTTCCGATAAAACGTACCGGATCTATTTTTTCGAAAGTGGGTCCGGCTGTAACTAAGAAGGTTTTATTTTGAAGTTTTTTTTTTGAATTAAAATGATTGATAAGCACTTCCAATATCTTCTCCGGCTCTTCCATTCGCCCTTTCCCATGAAGGCCGCTTGCCAATTCACCTTCAGCAGGTTCTATTATTATGTTGCCGAATTCCTTTAAAGTAGAAATATTCTTTTGAGTTGAGGGATGCACGAACATATCTAAATCCATTGCGGGAGCAATAAAAACCGGACATTTTGCCGACAGATAAGTAGTAACCAACATATTATCAGCTATACCATTTGCCATTTTCCCCAGCGTTGTTGCTGTGGTTGGAGAAATTAACATTAAATCGGCCCACAAACCCAAATCAACATGGCTATTCCATGTTCCATCGTTTGCGCCAAAAAACTCGCTAATAACAGGTTTACCCGACAATGCTGAAAGTGTAACCGGAGTAATAAATTCTTTACCAGATTCGGTAATAACTACCTGCACATCGGCACCTTCTTTAATAAGTAGCCTTAAAAGAATAGCTGCTTTGTAGGCAGCTATACTTCCGGTAATTCCTAATATAATATTTTTTCCTTTAAGCCTCATCAAGCCTCAAAATTTAGATGCGTTGATTGTTTTCTCGTGTTGGATTGCGATGATAAATTTCACCTTCTTTTAACTCCTCAAACGCAATTAAAGCAGGTTTTGGAAGGCGTTCATAAAATTTCGAAATTTCAATCTGTTCTCTGTTTTCAAAAATCTCTTCCAAATTGTCGGTATAAGACGCAAATTCTTGTAATTTTTGATTTAACTCTTCTTTTAATTCAGACGAAATTTGATTTGCTCTTTTCGCCAAAATCATTACTGTTTCGTAAATATTACCAGTTTCCAGTGTCAATACTTCCAAATCGCGAGAGATGGTTGACGGAGCTGCTTTTGTTTTTTTATAATCCATATTCTAATTTATATTTGATTCTACTTTATAATTTAACAATTTAGAGGTTGTTTCGTAAAATTTCGTTGCCTCCTTTTTGTATTTACTTTCGGGGTACTCATCAACAAACGAAAAATACTCATCCAGAGCACTTGACAACCTAACATCTTTCTTTTCCTTAACACTCCCCATGGCTAATAAATATTTCGATTTTAACAGCATAAACATTAAATCTTCACGGTATTTACTATCAGGGTGTTCACTCAAACTATTGTTAAGTGCCACCACTGCCGCTTTATAATTATCAAAATCGAAATACATTTTAGCACTTAAATACGATTTAAACACCAACTTATCTCTTAATTCATCAATTAAACGATTCGCTTCATCAACCCTTTCGTTAAAAGGATACAGGTTTATGTACAATTGCAGACCATCAATAGCTTCCTGAGTAACCTGCTGGTCTAATCGAGCTTTTGGCGAAATTAAATACGAACAATAACCAACCATATATTGTGCTTCTTCAACGTATTCGCTTGTCGGAAATTCTTTTATTAATGTATTAAAATAATGACCGGCCATTAAATAATCTTTTTGTCCAATCATACTTTTCGCATAAAAATAATAGATTTTATCTGCCCGGCTTGTTCCCCTGTAAATATTTACCAACTCTTGAAACAGAGTACCAGCTCTAACATATTCTCCATCCTCGTAATATTCAACAGCTTTTTTATATTTAAACTCATAATCGGTACTTTTAACTATTTTGTTATAATTACCGCAAGAACTTAAGACTACTGCTAACAGTACTATTCCCAACCCAAAAAATCTAATTTTCATTAACATGGCGCAAAAATATACTTTTTTTACATACTTGAAACTAAATGAACATTAAAAATACAAGGTATTTATTGTTTAAATGTTTTTCCTACTCAGTTCATTTTGAGTTTCATACAATTCAACACAATTTGAATTCAGGATGCGAATATAAAAACGAAATCGGCTGTTAGAACATCTTGTTAGTATTAATTAACACATTTGCCAAGATTTTAAAAAAGTTTACATTTGCAGAAAAATAATTTCAATAAAATTTACATCATGGATATTTTTGAAAAATTCAGAACAAATCAGGGAGATATTGGTAAGTATATGAAAATGGCCCATGGCTATTTTGCTTTCCCAAAATTGGAGGGAGAAATAAGCGCCAGAATGCATTTCAGGGGAAAAGAAGTATTAACCTGGAGTTTAAATAATTATTTAGGATTAGGAAACCACCCTGAAGTTCGTAAAGCGGATGCCGAGGCTGCCAAGCAATACGGAATGGCTTACCCGATGGGGGCTAGAATGATGTCGGGGCACACATCAAAACACGAACAGTTGGAACGCGAGCTGGCTTCGTTTGTTGGTAAACCTGATGCGTTTTTATTAAACTATGGCTACCAGGGAATGGTTTCGGCAATTGATTGCCTTGCGAGCCGTAATGATGTAATTGTTTACGATTCAGAATCACATGCCTGCATTATGGACGGTGTATTCCTTCATAAAGCAAAAGGAGGTAAAAGTTTTGTTTATTCACATAACGACATGGAGAAATGTCGTAAGATGCTTGGTTTTGCAACCAAACGTGCTGCCGAAACAGGTGGTGGCATTTTGGTTATTACTGAAGGTGTTTTTGGGATGACTGGCCAGGTTGGTAAATTGGACGAAATTGTTGCCCTTAAAAAGGAATTCGATTTCCGTTTTTTGGTTGACGATGCTCACGGTTTTGGAACTATGGGATCAAGAGGTGCAGGATCCGCCGAGCATTTTGGTGTAATAGAAGGAGTGGACCTTTACTTTGGAACTTTCGCAAAGGCAATGGCAGGAATTGGTGGTTTTATAGCTGGCGAAACCGACATTTGTTTTATTTTACGATACAACATGCGTTCACAAACCTACGCAAAATCGTTGCCAATGGCCATGACAATTGGAGCATTAAAACGTTTAGACTTGATTCGTACTAAACCCGAATTACGCGAAAAATTATGGACGATTGTAAAAGCTCTTCAAAAGGGATTAAAGGAAGCAGGTTTCGACCTTGGAAAGACAAACACCCAGGTTACACCGGTTTATATGAAAGGTGGTGAAGCAGAAGCAACACAAATGGTTTACGATCTACGAGAGAATTATGCAATTTTCTGTTCAGTGGTTGTATATCCGGTTATTCCAAAAGGTGAAATTCTTTTACGTTTGATTCCTACTGCCATGCACGAGCTTTCAGATGTTGAATGCACATTGAAAGCATTTAAAGAAGTGAAAACCAAATTAGAAGCTGGAAAATATTCAAAAACAGAAATGGCACAAGTAAAAGTTGACATGTAAAAAGTACAGAATAGAAAATATAAAAAAGGCAAGCGAAATTTTCACTTGCCTTTTTTTATATAAATATTCTTCTATTAAATCTTTTCAGAAAGGTATCTTTCTGCATCAATTGCTGCCATACAACCAGAACCTGCAGCTGTTACAGCTTGTCGGTATTGCGAGTCCTGAACATCTCCACAAGCAAAAACTCCGGGAACCTTTGTTTTAGATGTTCCGGGTGTTGTTAAAATATAACCTACCTCATCGGTATCAATATATTCTGCAAAAATATCTGAATTTGGTTTGTGCCCAATTCCTAAAAAGAATCCATCAATTTTAATATCAATATTTTCTTCACCTTCTTCTCCTAAGTTTTTTACCAAATGTGCACCTTCAACAACTCCATCTCCAAATAATCCTTTGGTTTGGTGTTTCCACAGAATTTCAATATTTGGCGTATTTGCTGTACGTTCAGCCATCACTTTTGATGCACGAAGCTCGTCTCTACGAACTATTAAATATACTTTTCGGCATAAACCCGCTAAATACATGGCTTCCTCTGCAGCAGTATCACCGCCTCCAACAACTGCCACATCTTTTCCGCGATAGAAAAATCCATCGCAAGTTGCACATGCGGAAACGCCTCCACCAGCATATTTCTCTTCATCGGTAAGTCCCAAATATTTTGCTGTAGCACCAGTTGCTATAATTACTGTTTCTGCTTCAATTATTTTGCTGTCATCAATCCAAACTTTATGAACTTCGCCAGAAAAATCCGCTTTTGTAGCCATTCCCCAACGTACATAAGTACCAAAGCGTTCAGCTTGCTTTTTTAAATCTTCCATCATTACCGGGCCGGTAACTCCTTCAGGGTAACCAGGATAATTTTCAACCTCAGTGGTGGTGGTTAGTTGCCCACCAGGCTGAATTCCTTCGTACATTACCGGACTTAAATTTGCCCGTGCCGCATAAATTGCTGCTGTATAACCAGCTGGTCCAGATCCAATTATCAAACACTTTACACTTTCCACATCAGTAGGTTGTGTTGCCTTTTTATTTTCGTTATCGTTTTCGCTAATATCGAATGGTTTAAACATATTATTATTTTAAATTTTGACAAAAATACAAAACATCTTTATTTGCACCCAATAAATTCAATCAATAATAATTAAGTAACCATAAATCAAATCTATTAGGATTAACTTACAGTTTTGGATGAAATATATAAAATGCTATATGAAAATGAAATCAACTGATAAGATTAAAAGTG
>CAYZBC010000100.1:0-15435 GCA_964476535.1 uncultured Maribellus sp. | reverse complement strand
TTTGTTAATATCATTCTTTTTATTGTTCTTATGCCCCCATGAACGGTTACGTTTTTTTTATGTTCTGAATTTCATGGTTCAATAATTAGGGTAACTGCATATCCCACCATCGGTCCCATTTGAGGCATAAAATCGGTGGTTTCTTCCAGATTAAAGCCTGCTGTACCAGCATCCGATTTTGTTATTTGCTCCCAGCCATTATATATTGTTGGTGTATTCCAGCGTTTTAGTTGTAATAATTCTGAATGTTTTAGCATAGTTCGAAGAATTAGATTCTCAAGATATAAATAAAGTTGATTTATTATAGAAAACAACACAAGTTTTTGGGAATCAGATGAAGTTCAGAATTATAAAAATCTTACTTCAATCTCTATTTTATTCTCATTAAACAGGTTTTACCTCCATCCTTGTTAATGCACGTTCTTTCGCTGAAAGGTTTCCGCCGTAAACCATAAACTGATAGCAACCATCCATTAAAAAGGAGAAATAATATGGAGTGAGCCTTTTTTTTATGGCAGACACTCCCGAGGAACCCGATTGTAATGCAACGTATTCTCTAAACAGTAACAACAAGCTATTTTTAGTATGGATCGTAGTACTGGCCAACCGATTATTCTTATCATTTATCAGATGAGAAAAAGTCGATAAAAAATATTACTTTTAAGGAAGAGTGGATTATGGGGAACTAAAACCAAAAGACTCTTTTCATTTAAGTAAATTTAAGAAGAAAAATATATGTTGAAAAAACAAAAAGTTATCGGAGTTATTCCAGCACGTTTTGGATCATCAAGATTCCCTGGTAAAGTTTTAAAAGATATAGCCGGAAAACCTATGATTCAATGGGTTTATGAACAAGCAAATAAATCTAAGTTATTAGACGAACTTTTCGTTGCTGTTGATAACAAGGATGTATTTAAATGCGTGGAAGGATTTGGTGGAAAGGCTGTTATGACAAAACCAGAACATCAATCTGGTACTGATAGATTAGCCGAAGCATTAGAGAAAATTGATGCTGATATTGTTGTGAATATACAAGGTGATCAGCCGTTGTTCGATTCAAATATGATTGACGAGGCAGTGCAGCCAATGCTGGATGATATAACAATTCAAATGTCAACACTCAAAACAAAAATTGAAGAGAAAGATTATACCGATCCGGCTGTTGTTAAGGTTGTGGTTGATGAAAATGATTTTGCTCTCTATTTTTCGCGATCGCTTATCCCTTATTCCAGAGATAAAGTTGAAGTGGAAATTTTTGAGCACGTTGGAATATATGTTTATCGTAAAGATTTCTTGTTCACAATTTCGAAATTGCCACAAACGTATTTAGAAAAAATTGAAATGTTAGAACAGCTAAGAGTATTAGAGAAAGGTTATAAAATAAAGGTAGTTGAAACAAAATGTAATAGTATTTCAGGCATTAGTGTAGATACACCAGAAGACCTTATAAAAGTTGAAAAAATAATGAAAGAGATGAATTTAAGCTAATAACAATTTTAAGTTGGATATCATAATGAAAAAGAATAGAGAATTAATTAAAAAATTTTACAACGAACTTTCACCTTCTGTAAAAGAAATGGTAGATAGTGCTGTAGATAGTATTGTAAATGTAAAAAAGAATGATGGTAAAGTAGTTGTTGTTACGGGTAGTGGACCGAATCTTCACGAAGGAGTTACTACCCTTATTGCCGGGTTAATAAGCAAGGGGATTATTGATGGCGTCACATCTAGTTCAGCAGTTGTGGCACACGAAATGGCTGGTGTATTGGACGAGGTAAAAAGAGTAGATGGAGTGGAATTAGGATTCGAAAAAAATAAATTGCCTCGTGGTGGTATTTTTGAAATCACAAAAATGTCTGATGAATTGTTAGAGCAGATTAAAGAAGAGATGATTATTGACACCGACCTAATCAAGAGAGGGCTGTCGCTTAAAGGTGATGTAATTATCAAGGCTGCCGGAAACATGGCATATCCGATGGGGTTGCGTTCAGAAAATCTTTCGAAAGAGATATTATATATTGCAAAATCGAAGGGACTTCCTTTTGAAATTGTTGCCGGAGCTGGGGCAGATGAACACACAATGCTCGGTGCTGCTCAAAGAAAGAATATCCCATATTTAGTTACAGTTCCACAATTAATTGGTGGTGGAATGGTTGGAATTGCTTTAGCTGATTCTATTTCAATAATGGAAAGGACAACAAAAATTGCTGAAATGATGGGGAGTGCTGATGTGATTATTGAATCGGCAGTTGCCTTAACTCAGGAAATCCACGACGGGCCTTTTGAAACTTATACTGGTCATGGTGTTTGGGCAGATTGGGACGGATATCCAACATATAGTTTAGCAGAGAAAACTTTGATCCGAATTGATCTCGATTCAAATTTGAAAAAAGCATGTGACTTTGAAAGAAAGGATGGTACTGTACAGCAAGCAATTGATAAAGGAATGCCAAAAACAAAATTTATGAATATCCCATTCAGAATGGAGATGTCTGGTTTCGCCCGGTTAGAAAAAAGTATTCCGGTTGTTGGTGATATTGGGATTATCTGGCCTATTATGGCTTATTTTATTGAACAAAAGCTTGGCATTGAACTTGATTTTATCTCTTATCCGAACAAACTGAAGAAGGAAAGGAAATGAGAAAATGGATTGTAGATAATATTAAGCCTATTGAGAAAGAAAAACTGTGGTTGGCTTGAATTTCTCACAATCCCTTAATTTGTGTATTAATATACCGGGGTTGGTAATATCCGTTAATCACCAAGTCTATGGATGACATCTCTAATTAGAAAGATGTCGTCCTTATCAGAAAAAAGAAGGCTCTTTCCAAATTTACTTCAATTTCCATTTCGTTCCCATTAAACAGGTTTTCTCTCCCTCTTTTTGGATCTCGTAATAAATCGTGAGTATCGTTCCATCGTCTAACTGCACGGAAGTCGGATAACCTAAGTCGCCATTTATGGCGTGTTTTAATATTATTTCATGTTCAATGTCCCAGGTTTTACCACCATCCTTGCTAATGCACGCTCTTTCGCTGAAAGGTTTCCGCCGTACACCATAAACGGATAATAACCAACCGTTATCCAGAACAATTAAGTGCGGAGGATATCCCCACATGGGAGTGGGGTGGGTTACAGTCCATGTTTTTCCGCCATCTAAACTTTCCGACTGGCGTAAATAACTTTCCGATTTGTCGGAAGTATGATAACGAATTTGAGCTACAAGTTTTCCGTCGGGGAGCTCCGCAACATGTGGTTCGTGGTAGTTTATAATATCTTCATTGTTTGGAATGGAGATGGTAGAAATAATGTTCCATGTTTTCCCGCCATCCGGCGATTCTTCCACACTGTTTACTTTCTTTCCTCCAATGTTACCCGTTCCAACATAAAGTAATCTTCCATCCGCCAATTCAATTGGTCCGTGTGGAGCAGTTCCGTTTTGCTTTACGGGATCCTCCCACGATTCTCCGTTGTTGGTTGAGCGTCTTGTCCAGTTTCCAAGCCAGTATTTTCTTGTTTCCTGACCAAGTTTCCCGGCGTGCCTTTCCCATGCCGGATTGTTTTTAAAATAGCTCTCGTTATCAAACGCCAGCGATGTAAACCAACTGACTACCAGTGTTCCGTCTTTTGTTTCCAGAATACCTGCATCGCGGTCGTCGAGTGGGGTGTTGTTTATTGTTTCGGGTTCGCTCCACGTTTCGCCGTTATCTTTACTGCGAATCATTTGAACTATTCCGTATGGACAAACATGTTGATCGCGGTCGCCTGAAAATACCGCCAGTAGTTCGCCCGATTTTGTTTTGGCAACAGTTGGCCAACCAATGTATCGGTTCACTTCTTTGCACAATACTTTGGTTTCTATGTGTGTGGCAATACTTTTATTATGATCGAAATCTTTCCCAAATTCTTTCGAAGTCTGTTCATCACTAAATTTTTGATGAGCTGTTTTTCCATAAATCTGAAAATAACAGCCCCAACCTCCGCCAGCCTGATCTATTTTTACAAGAACTTTATTATTCCCTTTTTGCAAGGTTACTTTTGCAATTTCCTGCGATTGTTCTGCTTTTCCATCAAAAGGATGTTCGATAATCAATTCTCCATTTACCCAGACTTTGCCGGCATCGTTTATTCCTACATGGAAATATACATTCTGTGCTTTTTTGCTTTCCAGTTCCGAGTACAGGTAAGCGCAAACATTGGCTGTTTCGCCAAAAATATCAACCAGATCGATGTATTCGTTGTTCCATTTTTGTAAACTGAATTTTATTTGATTCCCATCCGGCGATGTGATTTCAGTACCCTCTTTTATTAAAGCATTCGTTTCTCCACCAACATCGGTTAAAAAGTCAGTTTGATATCCCTCTCTACTCGCGATTCGTCCAATGCCTGCAGGTAAATATTCACTTGGAAACTGCCCGGCAACAAGCCACTCTTTTATGGAAACCGATTCAATTGTGTTGTCGATATTGATTACAGGGATTTTTTCTTGTGAAGCGCAGATGAATGATTGAACGATAAATAACAATGCAATAAAAACAGGATGTGATCTTTTCATAAGTGTATATTTTTGCCAAAAGATAATTGGAAATATTTTAGGCTAGTTGTATAACTATTAATTTTTTTTTGTTTCACATTGTTTACATGAAAAATATGGTGTAAAAATTAAGATGTATTTGTGTTTAATATATCTCAGTGTAAAGAAATATTAATTAGCAATAATATACTTCCGATATTTTATTCGAAATACATTGATTTTTGTCCGGTACAATATTTCTGATTTTTTATAATTTCAATTTGAATGAAGGTAAAAATATACTTTGTGTTTGATGTTTTATTTTGCAAAAATATTCGCATAAAATTAAGTTCTATGAACTTAATTTTCCAATTTTATTCTCTTTTTTGCTATTTACGAAAAGTTAAAATTCTTGAATTAATGATCTTTTTTTGAAAAAAATAATGTTTCAATTAGCCTCGAAATTTCGAATACTTTGTCAAAGAATTATATAAAATATCAAAATCATCTTTTTTATATCGATATTGCTAAACGGGTTTAGCATGGAAGCCCATCTCAATTGACTTTCTGGGGATTTTTTTAGTTCACATAATATATTGACAGAATATGTATGTAGCATAAATAAATATTAAGTATTGGGTTAATATTTAATGTTATTTATTTTTGACGATCAGGCTATTTAGCGTATTTTTTTTATTTACATTTTTAAGGTATTTTAATAAGATGTTCTTCAAACTCAAAAACAGTGTCAAGAGTTCAAAATGCGAAATGAAAAATGGTTTTAGTTTAGTTTAGTTTAAAGCCGTCCGGTTTTCGGACGGTTTTTAAAAAACAGAAAAAAAATAACAGTCAAATGAACATTGGTTTAGTAAAATTAAAATTTTAGACAAGTTTAATAATGTGGAAATGAATATTAAATGAGGAGAAGATTTTCATTGTTATATTGTTTAATATGGTCCATTTTAATTGCAATACCTGAAGTGAAATTTTTATACAAAATATAATAACCCTAAAAGAAGGAGGTGCTAATGACTTAATTCTAACTAAAAAAAAGCCGGAAGGTGATGACACACCAACCAGCTGAATTTGTTTCAAAAAAAACAGATGGTAAAACCACCTGTAAGGTTCTTAATCAAAACATTTCAAATTTATGAAAAAAAATGGAATTAAACTTTTTCTGCACAGCAGAAAAATGAAAAAGTTATTATTAACTACGAAACTTGCATTCTTACTTATTTGTTTGATGCAGATTTCAATCGTGGCTGGTGCTCAGCAACAAAAAGCTATTTCTGGAAAAATAATCTCCGAAGGGGAACCGCTTCCAGGTGTGACAATTGTTGTAAAAGGTACTACTCAGGGAACCGTTTCAGATATTGATGGAAATTTCTCCATAGCATCTGTACCCGATAATGCAACACTTGTGTTTTCGTTTATTGGGATGATCCATCAGGAAATAAGTGTTATCGGTCAAACGCAGATTAATGTAACAATGGATCCTGATTACATTGGTATAGAAGAGGTTGTTGCGGTAGGTTACGGTACAATGAAAAAAAGTGACCTTACCGGTTCTGTGGCCAGTGTGACAACAGAACAACTGGTTGACAGGCCTGTTATTAACGTTGGACAAGCCCTTCAGAATAAAATTTCCGGGGTACAAGTTATTAAGCAAGCTGGTGGTGAACCTGGTGGAAGACCACAAATTCGAATCAGGGGTACAAACTCCATTAATAGTAATAGCGAGCCTTTATTTGTAGTAGATGGGATTGTTGGTGTAAGTAATGCAATGGCAAACCTTAACCCCGAAGACATTGAAAGTATTGATGTTTTGAAAGATGCGTCGGCCACTGCTATCTACGGTACCCGTGGTGCAAACGGTGTTATCATAATCACAACCAAGCGTGGTGCTGCCGGTGAAACACTGGTAAATTATTCCGGTTCAGTATCTCTTGGAATAATGACAAGGCACAACTATACGGTTACTACCGACCAGTTTATGTATTTATATGAGCAGGCGTTTACGAATACACCAAAGTATGGAACCCTGGCAACACAAAAAGATTTCCGAGGCGGCAAAGGTACAGGAGCATCCTGGTCGGATATGCCATGGTTGTTTGAACAAGTTCAACCTGGTGGTTATTTTATGGACTTGATTGGTAACGATGGAAATTACTACAAACCTAGATTTTATTCAGACTGGGAAGATGAAGCTTTCAATCCTGCCGTTTCGCATAGCCACCATTTTGATATAAGCGGGGGATCGGATAAAGCAAAATTCTCGTTCGCTTTGGGTAGCACGAATCAGGATGGACTTCTACTTGAATCGTACAACAACCGGGTGAATACCAGAATGACGGCGGATATGGAATTAAACGATTGGCTGGATTTAAGTGCTAATATTAATTACGCCCGCACTAAACGCGCAAGAAGCGACGATGAAACCAGAACGATCTCGGAAACATGGCCCCTACTTCCAACGAAATATCCCGAAGAAGAAATATACGGAATTTATGCGGGGAAATGGAGTACCGGAAGAGACTTTAATGTAGGCGAGAACTGGAGAAACGTAAATTACGTGTACGATCAGTTGGACGCCTATTACCTTGAGGCCCAATTTACAGGAAGTTTTGTATTGAATGTACAAATAACGGATGACTTGACTTTTAAAACTGACTTCTCGGTAGATAACAGACAGCAAGATACCAGATGGGGAAGAGGAAACTTTCAGGGTAACAGAACTTCAGAAGGAAGAGCGGGTGATCAAATTTGGTTTTATTGGCAAAACCAAAACTATTTCAACTACTCCAAAACAGTCGGAGACCATTCAATTACAGGTTTACTCGGGCTTTCATGGTCTGAAAATACTTATGATGGATTTGAAGCAAGAGGTTATAATTTTCCTTCCAATTTTTACTCGTACAATAATTTAGAAGCAGGTGCTAACACACCAAGAGCGTATTCCAGCAATTCAAGGGGAGCGTTAAACTCCTACTTTGCTCGTGCTACCTATGGTTATCAAGGTAAATATATGCTTACTGCAACCGGACGAATTGACGGTTCTTCTAAATTTGGAGAGAATTCAAAATATGGTTTCTTCCCTTCTGTAGGAGCTGCCTGGAGAATCTCTCAGGAAGGTTTTATGGCTGACAGCGAAACAGTTTCTAATTTAAAACTGCGATTAAGTGCCGGGCAAACCGGTAACCAGGAAATTGGTAGTTTTGTAACACAAAGGTACGTAAGTACTACCAATGTTGTAATGGGCGATGGTCTACTTTCTGGCCTTTATCCCGGTTCCACTGGTAACCCCGACCTCAAATGGGAAACAACTACCCAGTATGATGTGGGATTTGATCTTGGTTTGTTTGAAAACAGAATTAACCTGGTGTTTGATGCCTACTATAAGTTAACAGACGATATGTTGTTTAATCTTCCATTGCCGAATTCAACTACAACTGGTAGTGCATGGGTAAACTATGGTCAGGTTAAAAATACAGGGATTGAAATTGAATTGTCAACACGCAATTTTGAAACGAAAAACTTTTCGTGGGATACTCGCCTGACTTTGGCAGCAAATAGAAATGAGGTTATGGAACTTGGACCAACAGGTGCTGACGTATATGTAGATACTGGCGCTGGTAATGCAACTAGTGTTTATCGGATTGGAGAACCAATAGGAACCTTCTTTGGACTAAACCGTATGGGTGTTTGGGGTACAATGGAAGCTGTAGAAGCTGCACGTTATGGTAGGGTGCCTGGTGATTTAAAATTTGAAGATGTAAACAACGACGGTAAGATTGAACTGCTAACTGACGGTGACGTTGTTGGACATGCATACCCGAAATTTTATGGAGGTTTTAACAATTCGATGAGATATAAAAACTTTGACGCAAATATTGATATTCAATTTGTTGGTGGAGTTGATAAAGCTATCGTGCATGAGTCTGCAGAAGACCGCCAATTTGTATCAGGAATGGTGAACAGGGTTATGAACGCATGGCGTCCTGATCATCAGACAGATACGTATATAGCCCAGGTGCGTGCCGGTAATGCTGGTGCTCGCTACGACTCTTACAGCGATACTCACGAGATTTATAACGCTGCATTTATAAGGGGTTCTGTTGCTTCATTGGGATATACATTTAGCGATATTGGTGTAAGCAGATTACGCGTTTACGCTAGTGCAGAAAATTTTTTCCTGCTAACCGCAATTGAACTTGAAGGATATGATCCGGAAGGTAGTTCTCAGGGTAAAATTCGAGCGAATATACCAAATATTGACAAATATCAATATCCTAATCCTACAACCTTCAGTTTAGGAGTTAAGGTTACTTTCTAATTTTAAATAGATAGAAAAATGAAACATAAAATAAATACTAAGTTAATAAAATACACTACGTTTTTAGTTGTGTTAGTGCTATTGCTAAGTGGTTGCGAGAAATTTTTGGAGGAAGTACCTACAGGAAGTTTAACCACTTCAGCAGATCTTTCAGGGAAAGAATTTGGTCAATCATTTACAATTGGTGCTTACCGGCAATTAAGTAACTGGACCGGTGGAGCAAGAGATTGGGGTAACCGACTTCCAAATACACTGGAGTTCCCTACTGGAGCAGCGTATACTATTGAACCACATGCTCAATTCGATAAATATCAAACCAACCAGGTATCCGGAGATTTGCTGGATAATTTCAATAATGCATGGAGTAATTGGTATTCAGGTGTACAAGACTGTAACCTGGCATTGGAAATGCTTCCTACCATTGACCTTACTACTACTGAGTTTAATACATTTGATGGAGAAGTACGTGCTTTAAGAGCATTTTATTTCTTTTGTATTGTTCGGTACTGGGGCGATGCTATTATGCTAACAGAATCAGTTTCTGATGTAAATTTAGCAGAGATGCCACGTACAAGTCTTAAAACAATATACGATGAAGTAATTATCCCTGATCTTAAGACTGCTGTCGCTAATCTTCCTGATGGACAATCAAGTGACGGACGTGTAACAAGGGATGCCGCTAGAGCTATACTTGCTGATGTTTATATGACCGTAGCCGGTTATCCTTACCAGGAAGTTGCTAGCAGTCCTGAAAAAGATTGGTGTGGAACCGGATCATGGTCTGCACAGACGTATCCTGTTGCAAGTGGCCAGGAGTTCTTGAAATTGGCTCAAGCTGAGCTTAATGCGCTATACGGAAGCTATACTCTTGGAACTTATGATGATTTTCACGATCCGGCGATGAACAATGCAGGAGAAGCAATCTTCCAGGTACAATATCATAAGGAACTTAGTAGTAATGGTATTATGCAACCATCGCTTCCATTGTTGACAGCGATTTCGAAATCCGACGAAAATGGTTCATTTACTCCCTGGATTGGATATATCAATTCGTATGCACCTAACGACAAACGTGCAATGGAGCGCCAATATTTCTTTACATGGGATACACATATCGACGATGTAACTGATACGGTTCGGTTTATTCCTCACTTGTATAAGTATTACGTTGCAGATGCTGTTAAAACAACCTTCGGTTCCGGTCAGAACTGGTCGCATTATCGTTATAGTGAAATTCTGTTAATGCTAACAGAAGTAAACTGGGCATTAAAACAGTTAGGACAGTCTGTTTCAGATGATGATATCTTAAAAGGTATCAATGCAATCAGGGAAAGAGCTGAACTTGCTCCGTTATCAGCAGCTAGCCTTACGCTTAAAGATATTTTAAGCGAAAGAGCCTGGGATTTGATTTTTGAAAACAAAATGTTGTGGGATCAACGTCGTACAAGAAAATGCCTGGTTTACGGTGATGGAGAAATATCCGCTATGGAAAATTTCCTTGGCCACCAGCCTGAGCTTTTCAACTTTGCCTTTGCTCCGCAACATTTATTGTCGCCAATACCGGGGAATGAAATAGCTAGAAATGATGAAATAACTCAGAATTTCGGGTATTTGCCTAACTAAATTGATTGAGTAATATTAAAATTTATTAATTAAGATAAATATGAAAACAAAAATTATAAAATCATTATCATTAATCTTTGCAATAGCGTTAATGATGAGTTGCACCGACCAGCCATATTATGACATCCCATACGATGAAAATGGGAATGTAATATTCTCAGATATTTCTGTGGTAACGTCTGATGGTGTTACTACGGCTGATGCATCTTTTACTGTCAACTGTTATTTTCCGAACGCAAAATCGGGTGACGCAATGAAAGCTACCGCATTGCAGCGTCAGATTCCCAGCTGGGATCCCGGAGGTGCTTTACAATTACTTCCTCTTGCAGGAGGCGAAAAAAGCATTACAGTAGGAGGTGACTTAAAAACTTCGGTTACCTATACAAAAGCAGAAGCAGGTCTCATTAATGTAGGTGATGCTGTAACTATAGTCTTTTCAGGAACTACTGATTCAGGCATTATACAAATTGTGCTTGAGGATAATTAGGAATTGAAAAAGAAATTATAAAAAGAGCATTGCTAAATATTAGCAGTGCTCTTTTAATTTATGCAGTGTCAGTGTAAAAATATTACGAAAAAAAAGAATTTAAAAATATTACCATGAACGAACAAAATCAAATTCCCAGACGAGATTTTATTAAAAACACAGCAATTATTGCTTCTGCTGTTGCAATTCCAACTTTGCTTGCAGAGGGTTGCGCAGAAGAGCAGAACCAAGAACCTAAAAAATGGCCTAAGGGAAAATTAAACATTGCAGTTATTGGACTTGGAAAGGGATTTGGCAACATGGGGAATTGTATGGATGAAAACATTGTTGCCCTTTGCGATGTGGACAAAAATCGAATGAAAGGAAGACTGGATAGTTTTAAAGAGAAATATCCGGACAAAACTGTTCCGTATGAATTTCAGGATTATAAAAAAATGTTTACTGAAATAGGAGATCAAATTGATTCTGTTATAATTGCAACACCCGATCATACACATGCTATAATTACTTTGTATGCTATGAAGCTTGGCAAACATATTTTTTGCCAGAAACCTTTGACGCATTCGGTTTATGAATCAAGAATGTTGACCAAGGCAGCCGAAAAGTACAATGTTGCAACGCAGATGGGAAATCAAGGTGCCTCAGGAGACCACACGGCATGGATTTGTGAAAGCATTTGGAATGGTGACATTGGCGAAGTTAAGGAAGTACATGCCTGGACAAACCGTCCAATTTGGCCTCAGGCATTAAATCGCCCCGATGATACACCAAAGGTTCCTTCTGGTTTAGATTGGGATTTGTGGTTAGGACCTGCACCTTTACGTCCTTATTCACCTCAGTACCATCCATGGAGTTGGCGAGGTTGGTTTGACTTTGGAACTGGAGCTCTTGGAGATATGGCTTGCCATATTCTCGATGTAGCCATGCGAAGCTTGCGTCTTCAATATCCAACAGGGATACAAGCCAGTTCATCAAAATGGACGATGGAATCACCACCGGAAGCGGAAAAAATAACCTACTATTTTCCCAAAAGAGAAAAATATAAAAATGTTGAAATGCCCGAAGTAAAAATTACATGGTACGATGGCGGTTTAATGCCCGACAGACCATTGGAGCTAAAAGATGGAGAGAATATGGGCGACAACGATGGGGGCGTATTGTTTGTTGGCAGCAAGGGTAAAATATTGTGTGGATGTTATGCCCGAAATCCAAGAAGGCTCCCAACTGAAGAATTCGCAGATTATTCTCCTGTTATTAATGAACGACTGGTTCCTGATGGTATGAAAGGTCATGAAAAAGACTGGATTAGAGCTTGTAAGGAAGATCCTGCAACTCGGGTAAAAACTAAATCTTATTTTGGATATGCCGGACCTTTCAACGAAGTAGTTGTAATGGGAACAGTTGCCGCTCGTTTATCAAGCCTGCAAAGGATCTTGCAATGGGACGGTGGAAATATGAAATTTACAAACATTGGTACTGATGAAAAAATAAGATTACCTAAGTTTGTTAAATTAGATACAAAAAGTAAAGTTTCTCGCTACAAATCGGAATATGAGATTGTTAATGCATTGGAATATGCCCAAAGCCTTATCAACTTAAAGCCTCGCAAAGGTTGGGAACTGGAATTGTGAAAAAACAAATTTCAACCCTACTTTGCATTTAACGGATGTTGAACAAACAAAGCGCATCCTAAAAAATTGTAAAATAGAAGTAGAAACTTTGGATAAGGCACTGGTACTGCCTAAAGGTGTTAGCAAAGAACAATTTTTTGCCGAATATTGCCCGCCTTTGCCATTAAATTTCGAACCGCAAGAGGATGAAGCCATGGCCATTGGTTTTTTGATCGACCGACGTCCTTTTGAAAGAAGTGTAATAGCTTATTTAGAAAATTACTTAAAACAAAAAAATAATGTATAAATATGTCAGTATTATTTTGATTACAATTTCATTTTTGGCTGGGGTATCTTGTTCCCAAAAGATTGAAAATGAAAATAACAAGGAAATAAATTATGTGGACTATGTTGATCCGATGGTTGGCACCGATTTTCACGGGCATACATTCCCGGGAGCAGCGTTGCCAGGAGGATTGGTTCAGCTAAGTCCCGATACTGGAACAGAAGATTGGGACTGGTGTTCCGGTTACCATTATTCGGATAATTCGTTGATGGGTTTTAGTCATTTACACCGGAGCGGAATGGGCGCCGGCGACTGGGGCGATGTTCTTTTAATGCCGACAACCGGAGATTTGAAAATTGTTCCGGGTAGTAAAGAAAATCCCGATGAGGGTTATCGTTCAAGGTTTTCGCATGATGAAGAAAACGCATCGCCGGGATATTATTCCGTTAATCTGAAAGACTATTCCGTTAAAGTTGAACTGACTGTTTCAGAACGTGCGGGAATACATCGTTACACATTCCCCGAATCCGGAACTTCGCATATTCTTATTGATGCCGGCCATGGTATTCGTGAAAATTACCGGGTAGGAAGTGAAGTGGAAATTGTGAGTGATACCGAAATAGTAGGACATCGGGTGTCGAATGGTTTTGTGAAACACAAAAATGTCTATTTCTGTGCCAGGTTCAGCAAACCGTTTAAAGCTTCAGGAACGTGGAATGAAGAAAATATAAACCCGGGATCAAAAAAAGATAAAGGAAAATACATTGGTGCTTTTGCTGATTATGAAACGTCAGAAAACGAAACCATTGAAGTAAAGGTTGGTATTTCTTATACAAGTATTGGGCAGGCGCGGTTGAATGTAGAGACTGAAATACCGGGATGGAATTTTGATGAAATAAAAAAACAGGCCAATCAAACATGGAATACTGCATTGAGCAAGATTGACGTTGAAACACCGACTGCAAATGACGAAACTTACAATCAGAATAAAAAAACTACGTTTTACACAGCGCTTTATCACTCCCTGCTTTTCCCGGCAACCTTTAGCGATGTTGACGGAAAATATGTTGGTTTGGACGGACAAGTTCATACGGCAGAAGGCTTTACTTATTTAAGTGATTTTTCTTTGTGGGATACGCATCGTGCAGAAATGCCATTACTAACTCTTGTAGAGCCGCAGAGAAATGTTAACGCAATTCGTACCATGCTGGCTCAGTTTGAACAGGGAGGCTGGCTACCTACACCGCAACAATTTGGAAATAGTTATACGAATGACATGATTGGCGACCACCCTGTGGCTGTAATGGTTGATGCCTACAAAAAAGGAATAGCCGACTTTGATGCTGAAAAGGCTTATGAAGCAGTGAGAAAAAATGCAATGGAAACGCCGCCGGCAGATCACCCGTCAAAAGGAAGAATAGGTTTAAGTTACTACCTGGATTTGGGATATCTGCCATACGATAAAGTAAGAGAGTCGGTGTCGCGAACACTGGAATATGCATACAATGACTGGTGCGTGGCGCAGTTTGCTCAGGCATTGGGAAAAGAAGACGATTACAAATTGTTTATGCAACGTGCCGCTAATTTTAAAAATGTATTGGATCCGGAAACCGGCCTGGCTCGCCCAAAAGACAGTAAAGGAAAATGGCTGACTCCTTTTAATCCAACTTTTGTTGGGCACGGAGATGAACGCCACTACACTGAAGCAAATTCCTGGCAATACACATGGTTTGTTCCTCATAATGTTCAGGGATTGATTGATTTTGAGGGTGGAAAGGAAAACTTTGTAAGTAAGTTGGATACACTTTTTACGATGAGTTCCGAAGTGCAGGAAACAGTTTCGGATGTAACCGGTTTGATTGGGCAGTATGCACACGGAAACGAACCAAGTCATCATACCTTGTATTTGTACGATTATGCAGGCGCTCCATGGAAAACACAGGAATTAGCCAGAAAAGTTATGGATGAGTTGTATCACACCGGTCCTGATGGATTGTGCGGAAACGAAGATATGGGACAAATGTCGGCTTGGTATGTGTTAAGTTCAATGGGATTTTACGAAGTTGCTCCGGGGCAAAATTTATATGCAATTGGAAGTCCTGAGTTTGCCAAAGTCGTAATTCATTTGGATGAAAAATATTACAATGCTCCTGAATTTACTTTGGAAACAATCAACAACAGCAAGGATAATAAATACATTCAATCTGCTACTTTGAACGGAAATCCTTTAGGCAAAACTTGGTTTAGCCACGACGAAATTAGAAACGGCAGTAAGCTGGTATTGGAAATGAGAGCTGAACCTAACAAATCGTGGGGCACAAAACCGGCAGATGCGCCTCCATCAATTATAAAGAATTGACCATCTCTCGTTTTTAAAATTCATAATTTAGTGCAAGGCTTAATTGTCTATCATCCTGGGAGGTTTCAGGTTGAGGGAGAAAAGCCCGTGGTGTCATATTTGCCAGTAAAACAGCACTATCTCATAAACTGTGTAAATGAAAATACCGGGGGGTGCAACCTCCGGTATCTTTTTTGGTGTGCCGTGCATGGTAAATAACTAGGTGATGAGAGTTCACTATGGGG
>CAYZBC010000099.1:0-15503 GCA_964476535.1 uncultured Maribellus sp. | reverse complement strand
AATAACAAGCTATTAATTGATAAATCGACAATTTCTTCGTATTTTTCACTCTTTAAATAAGTTTAACAAACCTTATTCTTCATTTTTATTTTACATACGCTTGTCATTAAATCGTAAGATGAAACACTTTATATTAACACTCTTTTTTATCAGTTTTACAGGATTTTACGCTCTTGCACAAAAACAATATTCGCCTTACGATGAACTCCCCAAAATAGACAAAATTTATAAACCTACATTTAACCCTTCTTTTTCGGGATGGAAAAAAATGCTTTATGAATATCCCGTAAATTTCGTAGAAATTGAAGCCGACTATCTTTCTTATTACAAACAAAACTCAAACGAAAAATCTGCAATAATACGGTATTACAAAATTTGGAGAAGAGCTGTTGAGCCGTTTGTAAAGTCTTCTGGCGAAATTGTAATTCCAAACCTAAAGAAGATTTTCGAGAAGCAATTTTTGGAACAACAAAATGCAGGTAAAATTCAAAAATCCGTTTCGGGTACAAATTCTGACTGGAGCTTTCTTGGTCCCAAAGAGACTTTCTGGCTAAATGAGGTAGATTTAAATCCCGACAGAACAGATGATAAAGGAGAACCCAAGCAGTGCCCGTGGCAGGTAAATATATATTCTTTTGATGTTTCAAAAACCAACAAGAATATTTTGTATTGTGGCACCGAAACCGGATTTGTAAATAAATCGATAGACAAAGGATTAACCTGGTATCAATTGGGAAAAAACTATCCGTTTGGTGGAAGTATTCCCGCAATTGCCATACACCCCTTTAGTACAGATACTGTTTATGTTTCAGCAGAAAAACAAATTCATAAAACCACTGATGGAGGGGAAACCTGGACCCCGCTACTGAATTCTGAAACAACCTTTAATGCAGTACGTCTTAGAATAAATCCCAATAATCCGAACATTATTATTGCCGCATCGAATAATGGACTGTACATTAGTTACGATGCTGGAAATTTATGGAATAAAAAATGGAGCAACCCCGTTTGGGACGTGGAATTCAATACAAACAACGATTCAATCATTTATGCACTTTCAAGAAACCTTTCAGGAAAATATGAATTTATTATTTCGAGAAACCTTGGCGAATCTTTCCATTCCAGTTCCAATTTCCCTGATTCATACGAAGAGAGTTCCGGTGGTTTATTGGCCGTAACACCTGCCAATTCAAAAGTAATATACGCAACATTATTGGCTAAAGAAGGGAATGAACTTGTTCCATTCATTCTAAAAGGAACAGAAACAGATGATGTTTTTACATGGAAAGAAGTAAAAAAAGGAGAGTATCAATCCAGCGGAGGATTCATCGGATTTACCAACGGACAAGGGTATTTTGACTTAGTTCTGGAAGTTTCTCCTAACAATGAAAACTTGGTTTTCTGGGGAACATGCTCCCTTTGGAAATCGACCGACGGGGGTTATAATTTCACAAAAATCGGTGGATACGGTGGTGATTTTCCCATTCATCCCGACATTCAGGATATGAAAATATTGCCAAACGGAGAGACTTGGGTTTCAACCGATGGTGGGATGAACCTCTCAACCGATTATTTTTCCGACACTAAAAATTATTCATCCCGAACAAAAGGAATAATTGGCTCCGATATGTGGGGATTCGATCAGGGCTGGAACGAAGACATTGTAGTTGGAGGCAGATACCACAATGGAAATATGGCACTTGCCGATTTTTATGGGAACAAAGCCTTACGAATGGGAGGCGGAGAAGATCCCACCGGCTGGGTCATTCACGGGAAAAGCCGCCATGTTGCATTTAAAGATATAGGCAATTGGATTCTTCCAAAAACGGCGGAGAGCGTTTCTGAGGGTCGGTTTATTTTTGCAAAGTACCCAAATATGGATGAATACGGTGGTCGCCGAAGCAACCTTTTACATCATCCAAATTACTACGGAACTATTTATGTGGGCGAAGGAAATGGCATTTGGGTAAGTACAGACATGGGCAAATCCTTTGATCTACTTTTTCAATTTCCCAACAAAATAAGATACCTCCAAATAAGTTTTAAAAACCCTGATGTATTTTATGCTGACATTGTTGGGAAAGGTCTTTACCGAAGTGAAGATGGAGGTTTGACCTGGGAACATAAATCCAGTTTAACAGATGGGTCAAACGGTGATTTAAGCTGGAATGGAAAACTGTTTTTTGTCATTTCACCATACGATGAAAACAAAATATATGTTTGTCTTCAGAATGGAACATGGTCGAAGGATATTGGCAAAATATATCGCTCGCTAGATGGAGGGAACACTTGGACAGACTGGACCGATGGAATTTCGGAATATACCAAATGTTTGGCTATTCAACCATCAAATAACGGGAATGACATTGTTTACCTGTTTACAAATTCAATAAACGGAACGAGCTCTAAAGTATATTCGAGAATAGAAGGACAATCTGTCTGGAATTCATTTAACACTAATTATCCTGCCGGGATGAAAGTAAATCTTGCGCTACCTTTTTATCGCAATGGTAAAATAAGGGTCGCAGGGAACAGTGGAATTTGGGAGTCACCAATGATAGAATCAACTTTTACTCCATTGGTAAATCCATGGGTTGAAAAATCGTTTTTCGATTGTATGGAAGATACCCTCTATTTGGATGACCACTCCATTTTGAATCACGAAGGTGCAACATGGAATTGGAACATTTCTCCGGAACCTTTATACATAAGCAATCCAAACAGTAGAAATCCAAAAGTAGTTTTAGGAAATATTGGTACCTACGATGTAACATTTACCATTTCGCAAAATGGTGAAACCTACCAAAAATCAATTTCTGAAATGGTAACAACTACAACTTGTCCATCGGTATATGACTGCAACAATCCCATTGAATTAGATAAAAGTGGATGGAGCTTAATTTATACCGACAGCGAAGAAACCAGGGGCGACGATGGGCAAGCCATAAATGCCTTCGATGGTAACCCTGACAGTTTCTGGCACACCGAATGGTATTACAATACTCCAGACCAACCGCACGAAATTCAAATCGATCTCGGGAAAGAATATTTGCTGAGCAGCTTCACCTACCTTCCCCGGCAAAACAGCCCCAATGGCAGAATAAAAGATTATGAATTTTACATTTCAAATGATAAAACAAATTGGGGAACTGCAATTAACACCGGTACTTTTGACAGTGGAACCGGGTCGAAAATGGTTTCGTTCGATGCAACAAAAGGAAGGTTCATTAAATTCAAATCGTTATCTGAACAAAATGACAATTCTTTTACTTCAGTTGCCGAATTGAGTTTAGTAGGTTGTATTGACAACAGTAATACCGTAATTAATCAACACGAAATAAACACCATAAAAGCGTACCCAATTCCAACAAATGACAGATTAACCATTGATTTGCCACAAAATAATAAATCGCAAAATTGGTATTACCAGGTAATTTCGTCTCTCGGACAAGTTATTCAATCCAAAACATTCGAAAGTAATTCTTCGAATCATACATTTTCGCTGGAAGAAACAAATCCAGGTATGTATTTTATTCAACTCCAAAATAATGAAGCTTCTATTTACCGCATAAAATTTATTAAAAACTAAATCGTAAATTTGTGGGTAATTTGAAAGTATGAATCAAGGAAATAATATTCTTCTGAGCACCGCCTATTTTGCCCCAATACATTTTTATTCGAGGTACATTGCGCATCAAAAAATTTACATCGAACAATTTGAACACTTCAATAAACAAACTTTTAGAAACCGTTGTATAATTTTGGGAGGAAATGGTACCATTCCTTTGGTAGTTCCGGTTGTAAAAGGACGTGGTAAAAAAATTCTTATAAAAGATTTAAAGATTTCGTACGAAATGGACTGGCAACGAAATCATTGGCGAACCATCTTTTCAGCTTACAATTCGTCGCCCTATTTTGAATATTACAAAGACGATATTTATCCTTTTTTTGAAAAGAAAACCAACTATTTGCTGGACCTAAACCAAGCGATTCACGTAAATATTTGCGATTTACTGGAAATTGAAAACCAATCTCAATTAACTAAAGATTTTGAAACTGTTTCTGAAAACACACTCAATTTTCGCGATACGATTTCTCCCAAAAACAAAGCTCAACCCGATAAACATTTTCAACCCAAAGAATACACACAGGTTTTTTCTGAAAAATTTGGTTTTATCCCCAATTTAAGCATTTTAGATTTGCTTTTTAACGAAGGCCCGAATAGTTACACAATTCTCGAAAATAGCATAAAAAAATAAACATTCCTGTAAATCATTTTCCAAGCTCTTTTCTTTTTACTATTCTTGCAGAATAAATAATACCTAAATTAAATACCAATGAAAAACATTCTGATTTTACTCCTTTCATTTTTAATGATAAACATCTCAGGGAACGCGCAAAAAAAACAAGAATTCGAAAAGCCAATTAACATTTTGGTATTCAGCAAAACTTCTGGATACCGTCATGCATCAATCTCTTCAGGTTTAAAAATGCTTTCCGACCAAAGTAAAAAACAAAACTGGGTAATTACTGCGACAGAAGATGCATCTCTACTTCGCGATGAGTTTCTGGCACGATTCGATGTGGCCGTTTTTCTTAATCCTACCGGCGATGCCATTTGTGATGAAGGACAGGCAGCTTTCGAGAAATTCATGAAAAAAGGAAAGGGTTTTGTAGGAATACATGCTGCATCCGATTTTGAATACAAATGGCCGTTTTATGGAAATTTGGTAGGCGGTTATTTTTTAACCCATCCACCGGCACAAAAAGCAACCGTTATTTTCGAAAACTTCGACCACCCTGCAATGAAACCTTTCGAAGGAATGAAAACATACACAACCGTTGACGAATGGTATTCGTTTAAAGAAAATCCTCGCGCAAAAGCAAATGTGCTGGCAAGGTTAGACGAGAGCACAATTAAAGCAAATAATGACAAATGGAAGATGGATGACCACCCCCTGATTTGGTGGAACGACAAAGATGGAATTCGTTCTTTCTATACTGTTTTTGGACACACCCATGAAGCATTTCAGGATAAATTAGTAATCGAGCACATTACAAATGCGATAAACTGGGCGGCCAAAAGAATTGATTAATTATTGGTCTATCATCTTATTCTTGTAGGGAAAATCTGTACATCGTTCAGGGTTTCCCTATTTTTTTAACGAAAAGAAAAATGCAATCGATCATTAAATTCTGAAGTTTACACAATATTCGTCTCCGATTTCTGAAATAGCACAATTTATTTGAAAGTTGTGTGTAATTAAACAAACAGATAAAAATTATAAAATGGAATTAGGATTAGTAGTATCATTTATTGGTGCATCAATATTATTATCATTGATGCCAGGACCAGACAATATTTTTGTACTAACCGAAAGTTTAACCAAAGGACAAAGAAATGGAATTGCAATATCAATTGGACTTAGTCTTGGTGTCCTTGTGCATACCATTGCTGCGGCAACTGGGTTATCAATAGTTATACAGAAATCTGCCATTGCATTTTCTGTTGTAAAGTACTTTGGTGCAGCATATCTATTTTACTTAGCCTATCAAGCAATGAAAGAAAAAAAAACTGTTTTATCCTTGAACACAGAATCAGACGATAAAAACACTAAATTTTCATATCTAATTCGGAAAGGATTTTTAATGAATGTATTAAACCCTAAAGTTTCATTATTTTTCATTGCATTTTTACCTCAGTTTACAACTTCAACAGGATTTAATATTACTGTACAGATGATTATTCTTGGCTTAATTTTTATGCTACAAGCCTTATTAATTTTCAGTTCAATCTCAAGCTTGTCTGGTAAACTGACTAAATATGTAAAAGACCCGAAATTTTGGAAAATTACGAAATGGAGTAAGATAAGCGTATTATCAATTTTAGGCCTGACTTTAGCGCTATCAAAGAAATAACTACACAAACAATTTTATCGATTAAAAAACGTGAACCTACTTTTAAAAACTAACCAAATGAAAAATCTGATTGTCTTACTCCTTTTTGCCACTTTTGCTTGTACTCCACAAAAAAAGGAAATTGAAAAAGCAATAATAATTCCACAACCAAACCATTTAGTTTCCATTCAGGGGAATTATACTTTATCCAACGATTTTATTACTTCAATAAACTCCGATGAAATCAAACCTATTTTAGAGCCGTTTCAATCTACAATTGATTTCAAATTATCGGAAAATAAAAAATCAAATCTAAAAATAACACTGAATGTTACGGAAACAAATAACGAATCGTACCATTTAAAAATAAACAAAAAAGGTGTTGAAATTTCAGCAAACAGTAAAAAAGGAATTTTTTATGGTTTACAATCGTTAAATCAACTTATTTTATTTTCGAAAAAAGAAGGAGAAAAAACGATACTTCCTTATGTTTCTATTGACGATGAACCGCGTTTTGGATGGCGGGGAATATTGCTTGACGAGTCGCGTCATTTTTTCGGAGTAGAAAAGGTAAAACAACTTCTGGATTTAATGGCAATGCACAAACTAAATGTTTTCCATTGGCATTTATCCGATGCGCAGGGTTGGAGAATTGAGATTAAAAAATACCCAAAATTAACCACTGTTGGTGCCATTGGAAACTACAGTGACACAGATGCACCAGCGAAATTTTATTCACAAGAAGAAATAAAAGAGCTCGTAAAATACGCTTCCGACAGGTTTATCGAAATTATTCCAGAAATTGAAATGCCCGGTCATGCATCTGCAGCAAACCGTGCTTATCCTGAATTTTCAGGTGGTGGTTCAAAATCTAATCCAGAGTTCACTTTTAATCCTGGTAATACTGAAACGTACTCGTATTTAACGGATATTTTAAAAGAAATAGCCACACTTTTCCCTGCAAAATACATTCATTTGGGAGGCGACGAAGTTCATTTTGGAAGCGAAAGCTGGAACACCAACAAAGATGTTCAACAGCTGATGAAACACCAGCAGTTAAAGAATTTAAATGAAGTGGAGAGTTATTTTGTACGTCGAATGGCTGATTCAATAAAAATGCTGAACAAAACGGTGATTGGATGGGATGAGATTGTAGATCACAACCTGAGTAACGAAAATTCGCTGGTAATGTGGTGGCGTCATGATTTACCCGAAAAACTTGAAACCGCACTTAATAAAAAATACAATGTTATTCTTAGTCCGCGAATTCCACTTTATTTCGATTTTGTGCAAGATGAAAATCACAAATGGGGAAGAAAATGGGATGGAGATTTTGTAACCATGAAAACAACATATAATTTTCCTCCAGATACTTTAGCTGGTTTTAACCAAAACCTTCAATTTGTAAAAGGCATTCAGGCTGCTATTTGGACCGAAAAAATTAAAAACAATAAACGCTTGGATTTTATGATTCATCCTCGTTTATCTGCATTGTCGGAAGCCGCCTGGACCCAAAATGAAAACAAGGATATGGATGATTTTAAAGTGAGGCTAAAATCAATGCTTTCTTATTTTGACGATCAAGGCATTTACTATTACAACCCGTTTAATTCAGATTTAAATCCGGAACCGGTTGGAGTTGAGAGAATGAAACAATAAATGGAATTACCTGTTGTTCCTAAAAATGTTTTTATGAAAAACAAAAACTGGCAAATAAAACTGGGGATATTCTTAATGATTTTTTCGGGCGTATTTTTCGCTGCAACATTTATTATCCCAATGTTTAATTTGCCCACAAAAACAAAAGTAATTGCCTCAACTACCAGTTTAGTTTTAATGGAAGTTGTTTTTTGGTCGGGCGGATTATTGGTTGGGAAAGAGCTTTTTACCAAATACAAAAACCAGTTAAATCCGAAAAACTGGTTCAGAAAAAAGGAGATTTAATAGGATGATTTTTTGACAGCTTCTAAAGTATTTTAAATCCAACCGATAGCATGAATGTACTACTTGTTCCTTGCAAACTGGGGTGCGAATAAAAATTATTCTGGGCATGTTCCATTCTGGCATCCAATGTTAAAAACCAAATATCAAGCCCCAGTCCATATTGTAACCCCAAATAATTATTTTTATAAAATTCATTGGTAAATAAATCATCTCCTTCAACTTTATTCGAAGTAATAAAACTAAATACCGGGCCGGCAACAGCATGCAAACCAACCGCACCTCCTTTAATAATTTTAACACCTAAAAGTAAAGGCACATCCACCACATTATAATTAAAAGAGGTAAGTGTTTCATACAAATTTTCACTTACATCACCTCCCTTTGCACTAAAATAAGCTTCGGGTTGAATAAAAACACGCCCCCAGCCCACTCTTCCAAAAGCACCAAAATGAGCTTTTGTAATTGATTCTGAAGTGTAATTATTTACATCTAAATCGATTTTAGAATTATTTATACCTGCTTTCAGTCCCAAATCAAAAGTAGGTTGTGCATTTATAGAAAATGTTAAAAGCAAAAGCAAAATTGGAATTAATATTCTTTTCATGGTAATTGTTTTTCAATTAAACGCCAAAAACTCTTTTTAGGTATTTACCTACAGTATTATTTTTTTAAATGTAAAACAACTAAATTTATACAATAATTTCAAACTTATTATGTAATTTTAAAATTATAAAACAAGGCATAAAAATTGCGATGCACGACAAAACTATGAACATGATTAAACGTTTCGCTATTACTTTTTTTGTTGTCTGTTTATTGTCTATCTCATGCAGCACTCCTAAATATTTTTACGATCCATCAAGTCTCAAACGACAAAAAGAGCTAAGAAAAAACCGTTCGGGAAATGTTTTAAGCAACATAGGCATTGGCATAATTTCAGTTTTCACATCCGCAGTATTAGAAGTTGATGCAGGTTGGTATCCATCGGAACAGGAGTTCAAAAAAGTGAATTTAATAAATCCAACCAACGATACCATTTATGTTAACATGCTAACGGATGTATATTGGGATGAAGAAGATTATTGCGATTTTATGGACGTCCGAATTCCACCAAATACAAACTGCAAAGTTTTGGTTCCTGTAAATGCCAATTATAATTTGTATTTTAGCGACACACCGGAAACCGATGATGATGATGAAATGTTGGAAATTTTCACCAGCGACCTAAAAAAAGTGTCATTGTATCCGGGACTTACAATTGTAAATGATACAATTAACCTAAATTAATAGAATAAATGGAAAGAAGATCCTTTTTAAAAAAATCGGCCATTGCAGCCGGTGCAACATTAACAGCGTCAAGTTTAAGCGCAAATTCAATTCCCGGTTCGGAAAAAGATTTTTATGAACTAAAAGTATTTCAACTAAAAGGAGGAGGCGGCAGAAACCAGTTAAAACAGTTTTACACCGAAGCAGTAATTCCACTGTTAAATGCACGAGGAGCAAAAGTTGGCGCTTTTAACGAATACAGCCAGGAGGATCCACCCAAAGTTTACATTTTGCACGCACACAAAAGTCCTGCAGAATATTATGCTGCTACCCAGGAAATGAAAACCAATAAAACATTTCTGGATGCTGCGAAAACTTACATGGATATTCCGGCAGACAGTCCGGTTTTTGAAAGATACGAAACATTTCTGGCTGAAGCTTTTGATGGAATTCCGCAATTTAAAATGCCCGCAAAAAATCGGGGTCTTTTTGAACTGCGCACCTACGAAAGTTACAACGAAGATGCAGGACACCGAAAAGTAAAAATGTTCAACAACGAAGAACTTCCTTTGTTTGAAAAAGTTGGACTACATCCTGTATTTTTTGGACAATTAATGGCTGGCCGTTTTATGCCGGCATTAACGTACATGCTTTGGTTTAAAGACATGGAAGAACGCACCGCCAACTGGGCAAAATTTGGCCAAAGCGACGAGTGGAATGCCATGAAAGTAAAACCTGAATACGCAAATACAGTGAGTAAAGTAAAAAAGGTATTTCTCACACCCATGGATTTTAGCCAGATGTAAAAACATCAAAAAGGAGCCTTTAACTGGCTCCTTTTTTTATCTCTAATAATTAATCCGTTAAATTATAAAAACAACGAAATTATATTTTTTAACCTCGCAATATTATTTCATTTTTGCAGGAATAAAATTTTCGAAATGAATTTCAAAAAAACGCTTTTTCTGATCTTCGCAATTCTATTTGGATTTTCAGTTTTTAGCCAACAAAAATATGCCATCGTTATACATGGCGGAGCAGGTGTTATGTCGAAGTCGAAAATAAGTGAAGAACGACGTGCGGAATACAAAGCCAAACTAAATGAAGCACTTGAATTGGGCGAAAAACTTCTTAAAGAAGGAACTAAAGCACCCGATGTAGTTGTGGAAGTAATTAATATTTTGGAGAACTCCCCACTTTTTAATGCGGGAAAAGGAGCTGTATTTGCTCACAACGGGAAAAACGAATTGGATGCTTCAATTATGGAAGGCAGCACATTAAACGCCGGGGCAGTTGCCGGAGTTGACGACATTAAAAACCCTATAACTGCTGCACACGAAGTAATGTACAATTCGGAACATGTTTTATTAAGCGGAAAAGGTGCTTCTGAATTTGCAAAAAAACAAGGCCTGGAGATTGTATCACCTGAATATTTCTACACCAAATCGAGGTACGAATCGTTGGAACAATTGCTAAAAAAAGAACGCGAATGCACAGATAAAGATAACATGGGAACCGTTGGTTGTGCGGTGCTCGACACACATGGAAATCTCAGTGCAGGAACATCAACAGGCGGAATGACCAATAAAAAATACGACAGAATTGGCGATACACCAATAATTGGTGCCGGTACTTATGCAAACAATAAAACCTGTGCAATTTCGTGTACCGGCCACGGCGAATATTACATTCGTTTAAGTTTTGCCCGCGATATTTCTGCACTAATGGAATATAAAAACTTAAGCGTTGCCGAAGCTTGCCGCGAAGAAATAAAAAAACTTTCTGAACTTGAAGGAACCGGCGGTGTTATTGCTGTTGATGCAAAGGGAAATATTGCAATGGAATTCAATACCAGTGGTATGTTTCGAGGATTTATAAAATCAACGGGCGAAAAAGAAATTGCAATTTTTAAATAATAAAAGCCCCTCCTAACCTCCCTAAAGGGGAGGAATAAAGAAAACAGCTTGATAAAAAACAATAAGAAATATTACTAAACAAGAAGATTAAGATCAAATAAAATAGAGATTAGATTTAAGTTCGAAGCTTTTTAACTTCGGTCTTCAGTCTTCCATCTTCCAACTTTTTTAAATTATGAAGTTTCTTTTTCCAACATTTTTATTTGCACTATTTACGATTGCTATTCCGATAATCATTCATCTTTTTAGTTTTCGGCAATTCAAAACCGTCTATTTCAGCAACGTTAGTTTTCTAAAAGACATTAAAAAGGAATCGAAGAAAAAATCGAGATTAAAACAACTTTTACTCTTAATCGCCCGAATTTTAACGCTTATGTTTTTGGTATTTGCATTCTCGCAACCCTATATTCCTGCCAATCGCGATGTGCAAAAACAAGCCAACCAGATAGTTGGCATTTACATCGACAATTCGTTTAGTATGAATGCGCTGTCGGAACAAGGACAGTTGCTTGAAGTAGCGCGAAACAAAGCACTTGAAATTTGTCTCGCCTACCCTTCCGGAACAAAATACCGTTTATTTACCAACGATTTAGAACCAAAACATCAGCACAATTTAAACCGCGAACAATTTATTCAACAAGTTGCAGCAGTTCAATCGTCGCCAATTGTAATTCCATTTTCGCTGATATACAATCGTTTTGCGGTGCAAAACATAGAAGCAGAAACAGACAAAAATCTTTACTTCATTTCCGACTTCCAACAAAGTGTTAGCGATTTGGAAAACTTCACCGACGAAACCGTTTTTAGCTATTACTTACCGCTGATACCCAACCAGGTGGCGAATTTATACATCGACTCGTGTTGGGCTGAAGTACCCGCGCACCGCCTGAATCAGGAAGAGGAATTTTTTGTGCGGATTAAAAACAGCTCCGATCAGGATTATCAAAACCTGCCCTTGAAATTGTTTTTGAACGATTCAATAAAATCGATAACCAATTTCTCGGTTGCAGCACAAAACGAAATAACAGCCAATTTAAAATTCAACAACAATTCAAGCGGTTCGCAATTGGGTAAAATTGAAATTTCTGACTACCCGTTTACGCACGACAACAACTGGTTTGTCAGCTATTTTGTGGAACCAAATTTAAAAGCACTGGCAATATTTAACAACAATCCCGATTCAAAAGAAGGATTAAATTATCTGTCGGCTTTGTTCGAAAACGACGATTATATTTTACTGGACGAAATGAATGTTCAAAGTCTTCAAATCAGTAAACTGAACGATTACAACACCATTTTTTTATTGAACCTCGAAAATTTTTCCAGCGGTTTTTTAAATGAACTCAAAAATGCCGTTGAAAACGGAACTTCTGTGGTTTTGTTTCCCGGAAACCGAAACAATCCCATTTTCAACAATTCATTTTTAACCCCGTTTAATGCCAACCGAATAACCGGAGCAGACACTACTAAGCAGAAAATTTCGGGTATCGATTTTGAAAATAATTTTTTCAAAGATGTTTTTAAAAAAAGAGAACAAAATGCGATTCTTCCGGAAATTGCGGGCCACTTGAAATTCGAAGAAAACATTCGAACCGCTGAAAGTAATTTACTTTGGTTTCAAAACAACGACAAAGCACTTTCTGTACTTCAGCACGAAATGGGAAAAGTTTGGGTATTTAGTTTTCCGTTAAACAACGAAAACGAAGCTTTTGCACGCGACATTCTATTTGTTCCAACCATCTACAACATTGTTTTAAACAGTTTACCCGATCAGCAAATTGCTTTTATTGTTGGGCAAAACACTTTTTTCGACCTTCCAAAAAATGAAAACACCAACCCGAATTCATCCATCGAAATTGAAAACGTTAAAAATGGAGAAAAATTTATCCCTGCAAAAACGATTTCAAGTCGCGGGACACGAATTGAATTTGCGGATCAAATTTCTGAAGCCGGACATTACCGGGTTCAAAACGACAATACAATTCTTTCGGCAATGGCATTTAACTACAACCGCAAAGAATCCGATTTAAGGTATTTCGACAGCAAGGAAATAACTGAAAAATTTGAAATGTTTCAATTAAAAAATGCAACAATCATTAGGGATGTGGAAAGTAATTTCTCCGATATTTTCGATGAAATTCAAAATGGCAAACAACTTTGGAAACTTTTTATTTTACTTGCCTTAACCTTTATTTTAGTAGAAGTTTTAATTGCCCGCTTTTGGAAATAAACCCCTTTTAGTTTCCTGCCCTATTCCCAAACGATTGCGCATAAAATACTTGGGACAAACCCAATTTTTATAAAACATTTGTTTACATTTGGAATGAAAATCTCTTGTCTAAATCTATTTCTTATTTAATTGCAGATGAACCAACATTCCCAGATCAATAACAAATAGAACAAGCTCCCGACAATTCCGATATATGTACAACTAGATATTTATGTGTTAGGGGCAAGTGTGTGCAACAGTATCACTTTTTAATAGAGTTTTTGTAGGTTTGTAAAAAATAGAATAAATAGATTGAAAGTAGAACATAACATATCACGATTAAACTATCTATTACAGCTTTACAGAATAACTGAAAGCGAATTAATAGAAAGAGCTAGCGAGGGGCTTAAAATTCCCTTGAGTAGAAAGGATATTTATGCCAATCAAATAAATCTAAATCATTTAAAAAGAATTGATAGAGTTTTTAATAAGGGAATTACATTTTATCTTGACCCTAAACCTTTAAAAGAAAATAAGGAAGCAAGTATCTTTTTTAGAAAGACAAAATTTTATTCAGACTTAAACTTTGGAGCAAAAAAAATAGTAAATGACTTCGAAGAACTTAAAATATCTCTTTCAACAATTGCAACGCTCTCTGATTTAAAAATTGAAAGAAATATTCCGGTGTTCGATTTGAGTGATAATCCCAAAAAGGTCGCAAAATTATTGCGTAACAGACTTTATCCTGAAGAATTCACAAATAAGTTGAGAGACTTTTTGAAAGCTTTGATTAATAAATTCGCAGAGAATAACATCTTTGTGTTTGAATTTATTGAAACTTGGAATAAAAGAGACATCGCAAATATTGATGGTTTTTTTCTTGAACCAAATGTAATTGTATTAAAACGCCAACAGAGGTCATTTAGACGTGAAATATTTACTTTAATACACGAATTAGGACACTATCTTTTAAATGAAGAAGAAGTTGAACAGGTGGAATATAATATTTCAACTAAGGGGAATAATAAAATAGAAAATTGGTGCAATGAATTTGCATTCTTTTTTCTCGCAGGAAATAATGCAGATAAATTAAATTTAATTGAATATGTACACTCTGAGAATGATTATGAAAATAATCTAATTGAAAAAATATCCTCTGAAACTAACTTGAGTGCATTAGCAATATATACAAGACTGTTGTTCCAAAACAAAATCTCATCGCTTGATTACAATATGATTAAGTTGAATTTTGAAGAAAGGTTTAGGCAAAAGCAAGAAAAAGAAAAAGCAAAAAAAGAAAAGGAAAAAGAGATGGGAATAAAGCAAAGAGGTTCTGTTCCCAAACCAATTAATTCACCATTATTTGTTAGCACTCTCCAATCTGCATTTTATGATGGCGTAATTAATGAATACGATTTATGTAAAAATCTCAATATAAAACCTGAAAAACTGAACCAATTTATCTAATGAAAGCAATAATTGACACTAGCTCCTGGATATCATTAGTAAGATATTATCTGCCATTTGATAATAAATCTGTACTTATTGATTTTTTCGAAAAGAAATTGAATAATGGAAATTTGGTTATTGTTGATGCTGTTCAAACTGAGTGTTCATTTATCGCTAAAGGAATAGTTATTGATAGCTTTGATTTTATGAAATCATCAAAAAAGCATATTAAAACAAACCAACTTATTCCAACAACAAAGTTTTATAACTTGCTTGAAAACCAATTTTGTATTCAAGTACAAAAAAGAAAATTATCGGAAGTACAATTTGAAAATGAAAAGGATAATTTTCTAAAATCGGCAGATGGTCGAATTATATTACAAGCAATTGAATTAAAAAAGAGTTTATTAAATGATGTTTTTGTTGTAACGGAAGAAACGTCAACTAACAATGACCATAAAATATTTAAGAAGATTCCAGCAATCTGCAAAATGGTTAATGTTAAATGTATAACTCTTCCTAAGTTAATTAAGAAATTCGACAACGAACTCAAGATAAATATAAAAAACACCAGCACCTAACAATATGAATATTTAGCTTCGCTGATTACCGCTGCGCTCCAATTCAGAGCGGGTTCTGTGCTGCAATCAACAGCAGATTCTCGCAACGCAGTTCAGTCCTCGCGGACAGGAACGCGCTCCGAGAATCCCCCCCGCTCCCGCGCGATTGTATCGCGTGATTTATGAACTACTATGTATTTCGAAAAATTCAGAAATAATTAGTAAACTTGCTTATGAGTCGTAATTACAAATTTCATAATT
>CAYZBC010000098.1:0-15557 GCA_964476535.1 uncultured Maribellus sp. | reverse complement strand
TAAATAGCATTAAACAAGCCAGGAAGTTTTGCCTGGCTTATTTAATGAAAGCTTATTTTATTATAATAGTTTCTGAATTATTAATGTTACCCGAAGTTATTTTGAAAATATACATACCAGAATTCAGGGTCGAAATATTATAATGAATCGTATGTGAACCGGCGAAATAATAGTCCTCTTTAATTGAGCGAATTTTTTGTCCCATTGTATTATACAGGCCAATTTCAACATCTCCTGCTTTTTCCAATTTGAAATTTAAATTAAGCTCACTAATTGCCGGATTAGGATATAATTTAAAGGATAAGTCATCATCCGATTCATTCAGAATAACTTTTGCACCGGAAATTATATCCATATCAAACCACCTTAAATCTCCTAGTGGTTGCCCCGCATCAGAATAAGTATAGGATTGAAATGTTGTGGCATATTCGAAATCATAAGGGGTATCTGTGTTATCCCATGCAGGTGCATTTTCCGGATTATCCCAATAAACAGAAATAATATATGTTGGAAGGATTGCACCTTTAACAAAGCTAACTTCCTCGTTTAACTGTGTGTTGGCTGTACCCTGTGCATCAGCGAAAACTTGAGCAATAGAATCATATACAGGAGCAATCGCGATAGAATCAGGATATAGATTGGTAATTTCTTCACTCAAGAAAAAATTATTATTTCTCATTTTTACCGTTTGAGTAATTCCTGCATCAGTAAGATCTTTTTTTAATGTATCCAACTCTATCAATTCATAATTTGATCCCGGATACGCCCCATAAAAACCGGCATTTACGACCATGTTGTTTGTTAACTCAGCTTCAATAACTTCACCAAAAGTTACTAATCTCTGACCGATATTAACAAAGTGATTGTGGTTAATTCGGCTATAATTAATAATACCGCCATCATCACGCAAAATACGGGAGGTAATATTATAGAAGGTGCAATTTTCAATTACCAGGCTATCAATATCATTTCCTCTGTCATCAATCCCTCTGCCATTTGCCGGATCCGATGGTAAACCAATATTAGAGATTGTAGTATTTGTCAGGAATACGGAAATGTTATCGTTATCGAGACGAATTGCTGCCTGATTATCCATATCCAAGATACAATCATCAATTCTAACGGTAATATCGTCTGCCGAACATCTAATTATTCGAAGATTAATTCTACCAAGTTCATCTTTATTCGTGACATTTAGCCCTTTGATAGACAAATCTCCCCGTGGGCGAAATGGTCTTTCTGACTCTCCACCCGAAGCTACTGCAGGGATTAATTTCGGACGTTCACCGCTTCCTTCTTCTGCCCTGATATTTAATGCAAAGCCATCGTTCTGGACAGAACCATTCAACAAATAAACTCCACCACGTTTCAATTCAAAAATTGTATTTGAAACAATATCAACTCCTTTTACAGCCTCTGTTGCAATCGCATTATTTAAGGTTGCAAAGCCTGGTGATACTATCACCACATTTTGAGCCATGGTTATCCCGAAGCACAAAACCATCCCAATTAAAAAACTGGATTTAAGTAAAATTTTATTCATAATCAGTATTATTAAGTTTAATATGTAGTAAATATAAATTGGAGCTTATACTTTAAAATTTAAATCTAAGCCCTATATCAGCCGTCATGCCAAAGTATTCTTCGGCAGTTGGATATTTTTTATTACCAAGATATGACTTGTCTGCACTATTTGTCATGTTATTCACATTAAGGTATAAACTCCATCCTTTGCCAAATTTTTGTTGAATTGCCAAATCCATTCGGAAAAGTTTGTCAGTATATCCATCTAATTCTTTACGAGTGCCAACTACTGCAAGACTTTCGCCCTGATAAACCATAGACAACCTTGTAGAGAAATTCTTTCGTTCATACCCAATGGACACGTTTGCCAACTTTTCTGCCTGACCCGGCATTGGTCCGGCTCTTACCGTGTCTATTATATATGCAAACCCTGTTTCCGGATCACGACCAATATCAAAAAGCGGATAAAATGTTTTTGATTCCATAATCGTGAAATTTGCTCCTATTAAAATACCGTTCCAGGGAGATGGGAGGAATCGAAGATTTGTTTGTAAATCAATTTCAACACCTTTTACAATGCTAACTTCCTCTGCATTCACTGGTTGTATAATTGTATATCCAAAATAAGAACCCGATTCAGTAATTCTACTGCTTCGAATATAATCTATATTGTCGAGTTCTTTATAAAAACCACCAATAGTAAATAAACCAAGTTTATTATAAAATGATAAAAAAAGGTCGTAATTCCGTGCAGAAGTATTTTTCAAATCGGGGTTACCTCGTTCAATTGTACTTTCCGAGTTCCGTATTCTTTCCCATGGAACCAGGTTGAAATAGTTAGGGCGTGATATTGTATTTGTTGCTGCCATTCGTACATCAAACCAATCGGTTGGCTCATATTTCAATTGAAACATTGGAAGAAAAACATTATAATTCCGCTGTCCGGAGGTATCTCTTGCTTCCACAATTCCAGATCCATAATCACCGAAATTTACCGGAGTTCCAACAATACTTTTATAATCATTCTTCGTTGCCTCGAACCTGATTCCAGGAATAAACGTGAACTTATTGCCTAGGTTTAATTCTGCCATGATATAAGTGGCGACAATTTCTTCACTTGCGGTGTAATCTTCCAGGTCGAAGGTTCCGTCCACCACATATTCTGACTCAAATTCTTTCCCAAAATCATCGATTTGATTAACATCTAAACCCGAACCAAAATTATATTGCCCATCAAGAAAACTTCCTGCATCAAATTCTCCAATAAAATTCGACATCTGAACTTTTCCATCTCTTGTTAATGTCCAGCGGTCTGGATTAGCATTTGCAACATCATCAATTGTTCCGAAGGAAGTTACCCGACGGTTAAAGTCGCGATCTCTTTTGTTTCCCTTGTATTTTGCCCCGGTTTTTATGTAACCTGATATTTCATCACTCATTTTAAAAGGAAATTTAAAATCGACCTGAGAGGTATAGTTTTTATCTTTGACAGATTCATCATCTAAATAGGCTTCCAAAAAATAAGTTCCATCCAAATTGTTTTTTGCACCCTGCGGGATAAAAGTAGGCCCCTGGTCTTCAATTAGATCACTATAATAGGCCCCAAGCTCCCTAAAACGGGAACGATGTGAATACGGTGTTTTATTGTTGGTTTTTGAATAGGATAAGCGCCAGCCGATATCGACAAAACTAAAATCATGCTTCCCTGTTAATGAATTGGTTGACATGGTTGTATTTATCTCTCGTGTTCTCGTTTCATGCTCCTGATACGCCGATTCTATCCGGTATCTTCGCCTTCGTCTAACTTCTTCACGATCTGTCCGGGCAAGGATACTACTGAACATGATAGAGCCGTTTTTTAATTCATAATCCAGGGTAATATTACCTCCATAACGATATCGTTTTTCAATGCGGTCGGTAAGATTCAAAGTGCGCATGTTAATAATTGCACCATCTGCTCCTTCGCTTCCAAATAAATAATCACCATCTAATTTATCAGAACTTCTATCGGCTTTTTGAGTGTTTAATCCAAAAATAACTCCCAACTTATTATCAAAAAAACGATTGCTGGCTGAAAGACTGGCTTTATACTGTCCATAGTTTTTTTCATGTCCATTGTAGCCAGTTTGAATTAAACCGGTGCCATGCCAGTTTTTGCGTGCTTTTTTCACTACAAAATTTACCGATCCACCAATTGCATCTCCATCTTTGTCAGGAGTTAGAGCCTTAATAACTTCTATACCTTCCAACATATCGGAAGAAATCATGCTTAAATCCACTGAACGGTCTTCGGAGTCTGTCGAAGGAATTCGTTCACCGTTCACGGTTATGGAATTAAACTTTGGTGATAATCCACGGACAACAAGTTTCGTACCCTCTCCAGCATCACGAACCACTGCCATACCCGGTAAACGTCCCAAAGATTCTGCAGCATTCTGATCGGGCAGAGATTGGATTTTATCTTTCGAAACTACATTCATTATGGTATTGGATGACAATTGCTGGTTAATAGCCGATGCCTGCCCCATTGCCTGGGCAGTAACTACAACCTCATCGGCCATTATAGCATGCATGGTCATTGCAACATCAAGAATTAAAACCTGTTCGTTGCTTAGTATAATTTCTCTTTCTTCTGACTTATACCCAACATACGATATTTGGATGATATGCGTACCTGCTTGTATTTTTGATAAGGCATATTTTCCTTCAAAATTAGATACCGTTCCCATTTGAGTTCCCTTAATGGCAATATTGGCAAAACTTAAAGGTTCATTTGTATTCTTATCAAATAATAGCCCCTTCACCACACAGTCTTGAGCTTCTGCCATAAAGAAAAAACTAACAAGAAATAGCAAAATGAAAAGGAGTTGTCGTTTCATTTGTTTAATCATCATCGGGTATTAATATTCTTGTAAAATATTTGTTTGAATTACATAGCCGGAATTATCTGGTATTTAGAATTCCGGCTATGTTTTTTTATTTGCAGCTCCTTAAGAGCATATTTTATTTATTGTTTTACAAATTTGAGTTTACCATTCGTACCATCTTTCAAATAAATTTGAAGAAAGTAAATGCCTTTTGAGTACGCAGATGTATTTACCCGAATCATTGAATTTTGATTCACCGAAGACTCCATTATCTGGCCTGCAATATTCTTTACCTCATACTTGTTAATTAGTTGAGCATGAGAAATATTTAAAACATTTTTTGCCGGATTTGGATAAACTTTAACTCCAAGTTCTTCGAAATCATTAATTCCCACAGCGTAAGTAAGAACAATCTGATTTTCGCCTTTCAGAGAAATATTAAATTGTTCATCAACCGCATAAGCATAATATGTACCGGCAATGAGGCTGTCGGTTAAAATCTGAACATCGGTATCGACTACTCCAACTTGTGATTTCGCTCCTTTTTGTGCAATAATTGCTGCTTCCAGTTCTGTTGTACGGCTTGCAGGTTCTCCATCCATAATTACATATACCCAACCCAGTTCGTTACTTTGGGCAAGGACAAATTGCCCTGAAGAAGCTGTTGCCTCTTGAGCATCAGCCTGAACAACGGGAAGAACATCGTCAAATTCAATAATTTCTAAACAAGCAACAAATTCATCCGAAATATCTCCTGAATCATCGGCAATAATTAGTTTGTAAGCCCCTGGAATTAAAAGAGAAGTTGGTACTTCCAACTGCTCCGGATCAGTGCCAAGTGCAGCTTTATTTGCTTTTTGATCGGTTACAAGAAGTTCTAAGCTAGTCACGGTATATTCTGAAATAGTATCTGGAACGATGTAAACATTCCCAGTAGAACCGTTGGTTGAGTAGCTGACATTTACATCAGGTCCATTGGTTACAGTTTGGCTGTCGTAACGTATCCAGGGTGCTAAAACATCTTGCCAATATTCAAAATATGGATTTGGAATAATATTCTCGCCTGCACCTTCAATATAAGAAGCATTATCTACAAATAAAGCATAACCCTTCTTATCATAGACCTTAAACTTAACGTCGGCAGTAACTGCTTCCTCTGGCACTGTGTCGCTAATTACAATAGCTGCCCAATCCATTGAATCTTCACTATAAACATTGGTGCTTTCCAATTCATTTCCACAATTATCCCTGAAGTAGAAATAAAAACGAAGCTTACTATCAGCTGTTGTATCCATTACATCAATACTGAATGTGAATGCCTCGCCTGGTGTAACATCGAATGAACCCGACCTAAAGGCTGCTTTATATTCTGAAGTTAAAACTTTTAAAGATGTGGTACGTTCTTTAACTATTGTTTTTTCCCTTATTAATTCAACTCCTGATTCATATACAGTCCAAAATTCTGGAAGGTATCCATAACTTGAAACTACCGTGATACAAGAAGTTGATTTATTAGAAACAGAGCCATATTCATCAACAGCATAAACAAAATAAGTTCCTTCCATTAAATCCGCTGTTAAAATTTCAGTATCTCCACCGATAGGTGCTTTCGACCCTTTTCCTGCGGAAACTGCTACTTCAAGTTCATCTACTGTGGTTGCAGCTTCATTCTCCTCAATTAGGTAAAGTTCACCCATTTCTGCATTTGTGGAAGCCAAAGCGAAAGAACCCGCGGCTGCCCCAACTGTTTGAACATCGCAATTTGCACGGGGAATAATTACGTTTTCCCAATACTCAAAATAAGAATTAGTAAAAAGGTTTTCTCCTCCATTCTCTGTGTAAGTTACATTATCAAGATAGAGTGGAATTTCCTCATCATCATATACTTTAAACTTTATGTCGGCAGCAACTGCATCGGCTGGAACTGTATCACTGAATATTAAGGTTGCCCAATCAACTGAATCAACACTGTATTTGTTTGATGACCAAATATCATTTCCACATTTGTCGCGGAAATAGAAGTATGCACGCAACTTGGCATCGCTTGTGTTATCAAGAATATCCATATTAAGCGAGAATGCTGCACCCGGAGTTACATCAAATCGTTCAGAACGAAACGCTGCTTTATTATCTGTACTTGTAATTTTCAAAGAAGTTGTACGTTCTTTTACGAGAACTTTTTCGCGAGTCAGAGTCACCCCTTCTTCATAAACCGGCCAATATTGTGGAAGGAAATCGTAAGCAAATGCGATTTCAATACAATCCCTTGATTTTTCAGAAACATTGCCTGCACCATCAACGGCATAACAAAAGCACCTTCCAAGTTCCAGTCCTAAAGTCAAAATTTCAACGTCGTTGCCTGCTGCAACTATATCTGCAGAATTTGCATTGCCTGCAGTAACAGCTGCTTCCAGATCGGCTTGAGCAGAAACAACAACAGATTCTTTTGCTACATATATTTTTCCGGTTGCTGCATTTGTTGAAGCAACAACATAGGAACCGTTTTTATCGCTGACCACTTGTTGGTCGCTATTGATGGATGGAGTAGCTAACTCTGCCCAATCTTCAAACCCACCATTTACAAATTGATTTTCACCATCATTTTCGGTATAATTTGCGTTATCAATATAAAGTGGTATGTCATCGACATCGTAAACTTTAAATTTAACATCAGCCGCTACTGCTCCAACCGGCACGGTATCGCTAATAGTTATTGTATTCCAGTTTACCGAATCAGAACTGTAAACACTGGTACTCCATAATTCGCCTCCACATTCATCTCTAAAATAGAAATAGAGACGAAGTTTAGCATCATCGGTATTGTCTAAAACATCGATAGAAAAATTAAAGGCAGCACCTTCAACAACATCAAACCTACCCGAGCGAAAAGCTGCTTTGTTTTCAACACTTGAAACTTTTGCTGAAGTAGCACCTTCACTGAAGGTTGTAGTTTCTGAAACCATCGTAACGCCCTCTTCTATTGTGGGCCAATTAATCGCATGAATTCCATATTGTGCGAAGGAACTCATAGCCATTAAAATAATTGAAGTGAGAAGTAGAATTTTTTTCATAAGTAGAATTTTAAATTAAATGTTATAAATGAATGACGAAAAATCATACCGTAAGTCCTTACAGCTGATTTGCTTTATTTTAGATTTCTTAGCCAAAAAAAGGCGACAATTATTTCCCGTAATGGAAATCATAATATTTTGCTAAAAACCGTAATCCGAATGAAGTCCCTACATCGCGATTAACCATCCATTTTTTACCTTTTTTGTTTCTTACCCTGGAATTTAAAAATGCACCGCGTAAATTAGGATCCGGATGGTTATCGGAGAAACGATTGCGATAAACCCAGCCTGCAGACTTTTCAATATTTGGAAGGAATTCCTGACCAACCTGATGTTCAACCAAACGAATCCATAAAATTGCTGAAAAAGATGCGGCAGACCCGCAAATGGAATTCTTATTTGGTTCTTCCCCGTTGATGAAATTTTTATAATAAATAGTTCCGCTGTTTTCCTGAGCATTAGCATAAACCCGTGCACATTTTATTGCAGCATCTAAATAACGTTTATCTTTTGTTAGCTCATAACCGTCAATTAGCGATTCGGCATACCATAAATTAAATCGGGGATGGTAACTTCCTTCCTCTTTAAAATTTGGCATAAAATCCATCCAAAGACCTTCTTCTCCCTGAAATTTAACCAGACTTTCGCAAAGGTTAATAAATGCTTTTTTGTATACTTTATCTCCTGTAAATTTGTACATATCAAGAAATAAAGATCCTTCGTTATTCGGTCGGGACACTTCGAATAATCCAATATCTTTCCTGTCTGGCCAGAATGGGCTGCTATTTTTTAAAACTTCGCCCGATTCAGGATCGATATTGTCATAACAAAGTCCTTCTTTCTCCAGATACATATTCCGGAACATCCAGTCACCGGCTTGTGTAGCTACTTCAGCATACTTTTTAATTTTTGTTGTTTCGCTCAATTTATATAGTCCCGCTGTTCCGTCCGAAACGGTTGCAAAAACAATTGCTTCACCTGCATGGTCTCCATGTTTAGCCGCCAACATTCCTTTTAATTTAGGATGATCTTTTATTTCAAGGCTTATCCACCAATCGCCCGATTTTTTGGCAACTTCAAGAAACGACTGCTCACCTGTTACTCTTGATGATTCGATTAATGCGTAAATAATTTGCCCAGTGTGCCATGGTATTTCATAATCGTACCATTTTCCTTCGGTCATGTTGTAGTCGCAACGCGATTTAAAATCATTGTCGAGAATAACCGTTGAAGCATACTTTGCTCCGGAATTAATGGCTTCGAGTACCTGTTCGGAACTTAATGCGGTTTCTTGTGAAAAAGCACGAGGCATAAAAAGCAAAAAACATAAAATGATGTATAAACTTTTCTGTTTCATAAAATTTATTTTTTAGTTTGAAATTATTTCCTGGTCATTCATTATTTGGTACTTGTATTTGTGATTTCTAACTTTTTGTGCAGCTAAGCGGAATGAAAAACCCCAACCAGCCTGCCAGTTATCTACCTTTAAAAGGATGTGGTTTTTCCCCGGATGAAACTGCAATTTACAACTGTTTTCATCAGGAATAACACTTCTTTTTTCGCGGATAGAAAAAACCTTCTCCCCGTTACAAAAAACCGCAATACCATCGTTGCTGCCAAAGGTGGCAGTTACCTCCTTCGATTCCTCACTTTCAATGGTACAATATGCGTAAGCCAGCACCTCGGTGTTGTTTCCATAAATGGTTTTAAGATCTATTTGGTCATTAATGGGTGATGCATATTTTATCCATGAAAATTCATTTCCACCTTTTGCTGGAAAACTAAATCCGGGAATGGGTCTGGCATTATTTTCTCCGCCCATGGATTCAAGAAAATCGGGCAATGGTCCTGTTTCATTTTCGATGGAAAAAGGTCCGCATAATAACCAATACTGAAAATAACTTCCTTCCTGTTCGTTGATATCGAGTCTTACGTCTTTTGGATAAGGCAACGATTTCTTTTGTTTGAACAAAGAAAAAGCGTTAGCAATTGATTCTTCCATGTCTAAATAATCACGTAAAACTTCGTTGTATGGATCCAAGGCGTAGTTAAACCAATAATCGCGATTCTCTAGTTTCCATAAACTTTCAAGATTTTCTTTCAATGCATGAAACTGCTTTTGGCAAACACTGAGAACAGATGTAACCTCCTCCAGTAATTTTTCCGTTTCGCCTGGATTTTCGAATTGAATAATACAGGCCTTTTTGTATTTGTCTGCAGCTTCCAACAAGTGCATTCTTCCTTCTGACATATATTTATATTGACGAATAACAAAACTTGTGAATTCCAATTCATCGGAGTAATTTTTTAATGAAGAGGATTGAATAATACTATCGGCTTGATTTGCGATATCGAGTACGTTTTGCCAGTCGGCCATATTAAAAGTAATGTCTTCCCCTCTTTCCGGAATCATGGTACTCCAGAAAATCTGATTGTTCATTTCCTGAGTCACCCCTATTTCGTTTAGCTCCATTAATTTCTTGATTACTTTTGGCAATACTTCCGAATGGTCGCCATAAATGCCTTCCGAAAAACACTTATTGAAATCATTCATTGAACGGTTACCTGGATTCCAGCTTTGATCGGCACCATAAGCTACACCGTACCAATCACGATTAAAACTATGTCTTCCACCATCGTCCCACACCGTATTAAATACTCCAATCGCACCTTTTTCATATCCCTCTGCAACAAATTTGCGGATGTTGTTAACCGATTGGTAAAGATATGGGTAAAGCCGATTTGAATTTACCACTCCCGGGCAAACCATAAAATCAAAACCATTTTCTACAATTGGATCTATAAAATCTGCGAAAGAGTCTTTGTCGCCATATTCCCAGGTGAGCAAAATCGTTTCTTCAGGAATAAGTTTAAAAATTTCGGGATGCGACAAAGCGATATCTCCCCACATCATCATCGTTCTATTTTGCTTCGTCAGAGATTTCGATATCCCGTTTATGTGATTCGCATAAAGTCGCGCAATTCCAATACTATCTGCTAGTGCTTTGGTTTTACCTCTTCCCAGGTCCCAGGTTTCATCGCAGTTTACATTAAAAAATGGGGAGCTGAAGGCAGGTGCCATTTCATTATAAATATTCTCCAGAAACTGAAGACTTTCTGGAGTTCCCGGATTTAGCAAACGGTCTGTAGCACCAAGATGCCGAAATTTGGGTTGAGATAATATCTTTTCGAAGTGCCCTAGCGACTGAAAACTTCCGATAAGCTGAATGTGATAATTCGCAGCATAATCCGAAAGTTCTTTCCACTCTTCAATACTTATGGCACCATTTGCAGGGGCAAATTCCTGATATGATTTTGTTTTTACAACATGTTCTATGTAATAACTGAAATAGTTAAGTTTTACTTCGGATGCCCGTCGGATTTGATATTTTAAAAACTCAGTTGTAGGCACAGGTCCTCTGCTAATGTCATCCATAACAGCACGAATTTTAAATGCCGGTACGTCGTGGATGGTTAAACATTTCAGAATATTTTTTTCAGCACCGCGAATCAATTGCTTTAAACTTTGTATTCCATAAAATAATCCTTGCGAAGTATTTGCTGCAAGTATTATTTGATTTTGATTTATTCTGAGTTCATAACCCTGCTGACCAATATCTTCTTTTTTTAGCAATTGGTTCTTTTCACAAATTTCTTTGAATTCACCATCTTTTCCTGGAATTCCAATTAATATTTCCGCTTGTTTTCTTTTTTCTAAAACGGAAGCGAAATTATTTTTAAGCTCTGATTTTAATTGTTCAATACCAACATTCACTAAATCAGGCCTTGTCCCAAAAATTTGATAACCCAGTGTTTTATTGATTTTGAATTCTCCTTTTTCAAAAGTAATACTTGTTGGCTTTGGAACGATGTGAGTTTCCTGCCCAAATAAAAAGATTGGACAAATTATCCATAGTAAAAAGGAACTTATTTTTTTCATTTGTTTGAGTTTTCTATTTTTTCTATTCCTTGTAAAGCATTTTTATCCACTTTTTCACCCAATAATACTTTAGATACAAATTTCCCATGGTTATTATAAACCCTAACTTCTTTTGAATCCGTTCCTTCCAACTTTACCAAAGTATTGATTTTAGCGTTATTGATGCATTCAGAAACCGTTGCATTTGAGCAATTGATTAAGTTAAGCATATAATTTGGCTGACAATTAGCACTTGCAGAAACACGATGAAGCTGTAGATTCTTAACATCATCGCAAATTATAGCAGTTCTTGTGTCTGTGTTATCATAATATAAGTGAATCTGATTTAAATCAATATTTTTTGCATGACGTATGTAAAACGCGGATGCTGGCAGAGTACCAAACATGGTGCTTTCCGGATAAAAGGCTTCTAATTCGGGAACCAACAGTGAATGTTCGCCACTGCTTCCTCCTCCTTTAAAAGTGATACTGATGTTGGAAAGCGAAATGTTTTCGAGAGGATGTCCCGGGATTCCGGTTATGGAACAACCGATTGTGTCGGCACCCGTTGCAGTGATATTACTTATTTTTACATTCCGAAATGTACCAATGGGAATTTCACCCTGATCTGCCCGGTAAGATCGGGCACGATTCCCCAATCGCATATACAAGGGTACCTTTGCACCATCAATTACAATGTTGTTGATATTAATACCATCAAGAACACCGCCATCAACCATTCCCAGTGTTATCCCGCTTATACCTGCCGGAACACCATATATGGTTGTTTTTTGTTCCGATGGCCGAACAATACAATTCGAAATAACGATGTTCTTAAAACCACCCGATGATTCTGTTCCACATTTAATTGCGTTACAATGGCTGCTCAGGATACAATTATTAATTATAATATTTTCCGACTTCCGGTTGGACGTACTTTTAATGGTTAAAGCATCGTCGTCAGTGTCTCCTATACAATCCGAAATAATTACATCCCTGCAGCCGTCGATATCAATCATATCATTGTTAGAATTGCAATGATTAAATACTCTGATTCCCTGTATCCTAACTTTATCGCAAGCTAGGTAATGTTGCATCCACATCGCCGAGTTGGTCAGAAAAATCCCTTCCACTTTTACATTAGAGCATTCTACGAACCATAATACATATGGTCGGTTCATATATCGGTCGGGTTTTTTGCGGGTAGTAGTTTTAAATGCTCCACCCTGCCCGTTAATTGTACCTGTTCCGGTAATGGAAATGTTCTTTTGTTTTTCGGCATAAATCAAAGATTGTTTAACCCAGGTATCACCGTAAAATTTGTATTCCGGTGTATTATGCGGATAGTCACTAATATCAGTGCTTCCCAAAAGAGTTGCATTTTCAGTCAGGTGCAAAGTCACATTGCTTTTTAGGTAAATTGTTCCGGTTACAAATTCTCCTGCAGGAATAACAACCATACCTCCTTTTTCAGAACATTCATCAATTGCATTCTGAATGGCTTTTGTATTTATTGTTATACCATCACCAACAGCAGCATAATCAATTATATTGCAGATATAATTACTTCCAAATGTTACAATTGAGATTGTAAAAAAGAAAGTTAATATGGATGCCGATTTAATCAGGTTCATGTACTTTGGTTTATTTCAAAATTCGGTTTTCGATATAAGCAGCCGATGTTTTAAAAGCCTGGTCAAGATTCTCAACATTCGACTCATCGCCTCCAATGTCTAATCCAAAATACCCTTTGTAGTTAATTTTATCAATTGTTTCAAAAAAACTATCCCAGTGAATTTCGCCATCGCCAATAGGCAGGTGTTCCACTTTCAATCCCCGATTGTCGGAAACATGAATGTAGTCTATCCGGTCTTTAAGTCGGAGCAAGGAAAGAGCCAAATTGTCTTTTAAAAGAAATTGATTGGCGGTATCGAGGTTAAATCGAAGGTTATCGGCTTTTACGGCATCTGCAAAATAAAGAAATGCATCGGTTGTTGCAGATAATACGCCAAGACAAGGATGCATTTGATAAGTTAATCCTTTGGCATTGGCAATTTGACAAGCTGTTCTAATCGTGTCGGTTAGTTCGTCCCAATAATTATTCCAGTTCAAATGTTGAGGGAATTGAGCTGCCTGCAAAACTTTTTCGTTGTAATGCCTCACCACCGGGATGTCTTTCGAGAATTGATACGGTGGAAGAGGTGCGTTGTCAAGTATTCCTTTTGCACCGATTAATTGAGCGATTTCACATCCTTTTTCGAAAAGTTCAAGATTTTTCTCCCGTTCAACAGAATCGGCAGAACTTAATCCAGGCAATACTGCGCAAAAGTAGGGCACTTCCAATTGCTTTTCTATGAGCTTCTTTTTTATTGCAAACCGCAGATTGTGCACGTGTAACAAATGCTGTTCCCGAATACCTTCCAACTCAATACTTAAAAAACCCAGGTTCGACATCTCTTCGATATGATTCAAAGTATCTCCTGCCTCGGGAGGATAACCATATTTTGTGATGGGGTATAAATAACAACAAACAAGTGACGAGTTAAATTTTTTCATTTTTATTTTTTTTTAACATTTTAAAAGGAACCTATTATTCCTGAAACTCCCGCAACAGCCATAGCTAATGTAAAAAGAATAACCATGCCCATAAAAATATTCCACCTTTTTGTTACCGGATAATTATCTGTTTTTGCCAGGCGGTTGACAATAATCAGCATTAATGCAAGCACCAGCGGAGTAACAATTATTGCCAGAGATTGTGAAATAATCATTACAAAAACAGGTCTCCCTCCAAAAATGGGAACTACCAAACCAAATAATACGCCGGTGAGAACCAATAATCGCGATTGAGTACTTTTCATATTTCGCGGTTTGTTATTGTAATCGGAGAATAACCAGGGTGCCAGTAAAATAATTGGGAACAAAGAAGACAAACCGGCACTTACAATACCCGCAACAAATATGGATATGGCAAAACGCCCGGCAATTGGTTCCATTAACTTCACCATATCAATGGCGTTTTCAACTTTTAATCCTGCAGGGTACAACGTTCCTGCGGCGGCGGCCATAATTGCAATACTTAAAATAAACATCATCGCCGAAGAAATCAGGGCATCTCTTTTTTCCAATTTTAAATCTTTTGGTTTCCACCCTTTCTCCTGAACTAAAATGGAACGAACCACATACAAAATAGCGCCCATAGTTGTTCCTACCATACTCGCCGAGAGTAAAAGTTTTTCTGTGGTTTTTGGAATGCGTGGAATTAATCCAACAAGCATTTCTTTTGGATCGGGAATTACCATAAACATGGTAGCAATAAAAGATACTCCCATTATGGTAACAAATATTGCCAGAATCTTTTCAAAGAAATTATGTTTGCCTTGCCAGAAAAGATAATACAGCAGTGCCCCGAACACCAAAGCAGAATACAAGGGATTAATTCCTCCCGAGTCGGGGAACATTGGTCGTGACCATTCCTGTACAACTTGTGTAACAACACCCATTACCCCCATGCAGGAAACCCATTCACTGACAAGCAAGGAAACCAAAACAAAAATGCTTATTGGTTTCCCGAAGAATTGTTTAAAACTAAAAAGGATAGTATTGCCGGTTATTGCTGTGTAGCGTCCAAAACTAACAATCAAAAAATAAGTAAACAGGCAGGAAAGTAATAATGGCCACATTAACTCCATGCCAAACGCAGCTCCAGACGAAGCCATAGTGGTAATACTTCCTGTTCCAATATTATAACCGATTAAGAAAATACCCGGAGCAATAGATGCCAGGAAGATTTTTAGTTTCTTCATTTAGTCAGGTCCATCAATTTGTATAGACCTATGACGGAAAGGAAAAGAAACCTCCTTACAGCGGTAAACGAGAAAAGCAATTTTATATGCAACGAACGAATTTCTTTCAATCGCTTAACCTTCCAAATTTTTACCGTGCGCTTAAATTATTAGGTATTTAATTGCAAGAGGATAATGCTACAAATAAACGATTTATGTGAATCAAGGGCTGAAATATAGTAATGCAGTTTCTATAAAACGCACTGAAAGTGCAATTTAATTCAGCTCAAGGCAACGCCTTGGGAGAAAAAAATGAGATAAAATAACCGCCTTGAAAAGGCAGCTTAGTTTAAGTTGTCCTTACAGGCCGCAAAACTCTACTTGTACATAA
>CAYZBC010000097.1:0-15914 GCA_964476535.1 uncultured Maribellus sp. | reverse complement strand
AAATTGCAATGTATATTAAACAAGAATTACAGAAATAAACCAAACAGGGAATTCAAAAATATCCGATTATGGAAGAGAAATTAGTCATTTCCAAAAATTTTAAATTGCTTACATATGCATTAATTGCAATTGGCGTAATTTCGTTTGCATTGGGTTTTATTTTCGATGCAAAACGAACCTGGGCAAATTACCTTTTAAATAACTATTATTTTATTTCGATAGCTATTGGAGCTGCTTTTTTTGGAGCCATTCAATACATTACTCAATCGGGATGGTCGGCAATGTTCAAACGAGTTCCGGAAGCCATGGCTGCATACATTCCTTTTGCTGGGATATTTTTTCTAATTATGTATTTTGGCATGCATTCTATTTTCGAGTGGACACACGAAGATGTGGTTCAACATGACCATTTATTACAATATAAATCGCCCTATCTAAATATTCCGTTCTTTTTTATTCGCGTTGTTGTATTCTTTTTAGCCTGGACTATAATGTCGAAAATACTTCGCAAAATTTCATTGGAGGAGGACGAATTTGGTGGAATAAAATATTTTGAAAAATCTGAACTCTATTCTAAAATTTTCATTTTTATAATTGCAATAACTTTTAGTGCTTTTGCCGTAGATATGTTAATGTCTCTCGAACCTCACTGGTATAGCACTTTGTTTGCCGCCAAAAGTTTTATTGCTGCTTTTATGCATGGAGTTTCAATAATTACATTAATTGTTATTCTTCTATCTCGCTCGGGCAAATTTAGCGAGTTAAACCATAGTCATTTACACGATTTTACGCGCTATATTTTTATGACAAGTATTGTTTGGGGATATTTCAATTTTGCGGAATATGCACTAATCTGGTACGGCAATATTCCTGAAGAAACTATTTGGTTTGCTCATCGAAATGAAGGTGTTTTTAAAATTCTGTTTTTTGCCAATATTGTTTTAAATTGGTTCATTCCGTTTCTGGTTTTAATGCCACGCAAGTCGTCGCGTAGTAAAATGATAATCGTTCCGATTATTATTGTTTTGATTATTGGACAATATGCTGAATTATATTATATAATCTGGCCTGCAACAGTACACGAAGCTAAATTTGGATTATTGGAAATAGGAACATTCCTCGGTTATGCTGGTGTTTTTTCGTTGATTGTTTCAACGTATTTGGCAAAGGCGAGTTTGGTTCCCAAAAATCATCCATATTTGCAAGAAAGTATTCACCATCATTTTTAAAGTGATTAGTCTTAAGAAAAAATTGATTTCCCGAATTTAGAAAGAGAACCGGCTCTTTTATAATTTTATATAGTTTATTAATAAACTTGTAATTTCAACAATTATTTAATACCCATTGATAAAATAGAATACGAATGGAATTATTTGAAGCACGAAATGTTGACAAAATTTTTGCAACTACTCAGGCATTAACTGATGTTAGCATTTCGGTAAAAGAACAAAGTATATTCGGACTCCTCGGTCCAAACGGAGCAGGCAAAACTACACTCATCCGAATTATCAATCAGATTACAGCACCCGACCGTGGTGAAATATTTTTGAATGGCAAAAAATTAACCCGGGCTGATATTTCAAAAATTGGTTATCTGCCGGAAGAACGCGGCCTTTATAAAAAAATGAAGATTGGCGAGCAGGCAATTTACCTGGCACAGTTAAAAGGATTGAGTAGAAAGGAAGCTTCAGGAAACCTAAAAAAGTGGTTCGAGAAGTTTGAAATAATGTCGTGGTGGAATAAAAACATCGAGGAACTTTCAAAAGGGATGCAACAAAAAGTTCAGTTTATTACTACGGTTGTGCATCAACCAAAATTACTGATATTCGATGAACCTTTCAGCGGTTTCGATCCAATTAATGCAACTCTTCTGAAAAAGGAAATTCTTCAACTTCGGGATGATGGAGCAACTATTATTTTTTCGACACATAACATGGAATCAGTTGAGGAGTTATGCGACCACATTGCACTCATAAACAAGTCGGTAAAAATTGAAGATGGGCCAACCGATGAGATCAGGGAGAAATACAAATCGAATATTTATGAAATAAAATACCAGGGCAATTTTGTCGAAATTGCTTCTGCCTTAGGAAATCAATATAAAATATTGGAACACACTGAAAAGGGTAAAGAAAATCACTTGAAAGTTCAATACCTGAATGGAAACTCAAATAATGAATTGTTGCAGGCATTAATTCCAGTTTCAGAAATTCGCTCATTCGAAGAAGTTATTCCGAGTATGAACGATGTTTTTATTAAAGCAGTTGAAGAATCCAACCGCCCCTCTTAATCTCCCCAAGGGGAGAAAATAGAAGAAAAAAATATACATAAATCATAATGGAGAATAATTTGACAATCGGCTGGTTCAAGTTTATTTCTAGTTCTGGTCTTCCAACTTAATTTTAATAAAATGAATAAAACACTACTCATATTAAAACAGGAATATTTAAAACGGGTTAAGAAAAAATCTTTTATTATTCTGACATTATTAGTACCCTTCCTTTTTGCAGGGATGTTTGCTTTAATTATATTTTTATCTCTTAATAACGATAAAAAGGAACGAACCATTGCAGTTTTCGATGAATCCACACTTTTTTTAGGAGAGTTCCAAGAGGAAGGATACACCAAATACCATTTCCTTCCGAAAGAAGAATATCAGGATTTGAAAGGAAATTTGAAAGAAAGTGAGTTTTATGCTTTGTTGTACATTCCCGGAAATATCTATTCAGCAAATACAGCACAACTTATTTCGGAAAAACAGGTTCCCATGGAATTAAGTGAAGAAATTGAACGCAAACTTAGCCGGTTTATTGAAAACGACAAACGACAAAAAGTGGTTAAAGAATCGGGAATTCCAGATTTAGAGGAACAACTTTCTCACACAAAAACACGAATTCAGTTGAATACATTGAAGGTTTCTGATTCTGGTGAAGCCACGAAAAGTTCATCTACGATAGCCTTTATTGTTAGTTATGCCATGGGATTTATCATCTACTTTTTTGTATTTATGTATGGCGCAATGGTAATGCGCAGTGTAATGGAGGAGAAAAAAAGCCGGATTATCGAGGTGATAATTTCGTCGGTAAAACCGAGCCAACTTATGGCAGGTAAAATTATTGGAACTGCTTTGGTAGGATTAACACAAGTTGCAATCTGGATTATTCTTGGCGTAGTTTCTTTATTGGTTGTGCAAAGTGTTTTTACACCTGAATCGGCACAACAAATGGGACAAAGTTTAATGGAAACTCAGTCCCAAATGAATCCGACAATGGCTCAGGCAGCCAACCAAAATAAAGTAATGGAAGTGATGGCAATGATTGGTAATCTAAATTTACCGCTCATTTTGTTTGCGTTTGTTTTTTATTTTTTGGCAGGCTATCTTTTATATAGCTCACTTATGGGTGCCGTTGGTGCTGCTGTCGATAACGACGAAGATGCGCAACAAATGGTTTTGCCAGTCACATTCCCACTAATTTTAACGATAATGTTACTTTTCCCAATTGCTAGAAATCCGGAAGGGCCGGTTGCTTTTTGGGCTTCAATAATTCCATTTACATCGCCGGTTGCAATGTTGGCAAGGATTCCTTATGGAATTCCAACATGGGAATTACTGCTTTCAATGTTTTTATTGATAATTACAACAATTGGTACAATTTCCGCAGCTGCTAAAATTTATCGAGTTGGACTTTTAATGTACGGTAAAAAGGTAAATATTAAGGAATTGATTAAGTGGTTGAGGTATAAAAACTAGAAGAAATTAACAGTTGTCAGTCACAGAGAACAGTTGTTTATCAGAGGATAATCATTTTCATTTGTAACAAACATTTGGCTTAAAATCAACCATGGCCGATCAACAGCTATTTAGATTCTAATTCAAAGTGTGACTCAACATCACACTTTGAAGACCTTGTCACAAAATTACGACCAAAATATAACGCAAAATTGTTCGGTTTTTAGCTTAAGTGTCCTAATGTGGAAGTCAGGAAAAAAAATAACAAATCCCTTTTTGGAATGCTTTGGCTAAACAATTCCTATTTCACATAGTGATATTAAGATCTCCGGTGAAATTTATATTAGTCGTAATAGCTACTCACCCGGCGACAAATAGTCATCGGGTGAAAGGAAAAAGAATATTATTTCACCCAAAAATTATCTGTTTTGAAAATCCGTTTTCCCCAGTAAACAAAAGGAGTATCGGCTGCTGCAACAACAAATTTCAACACGTAAGTTGTAATAAAAATTTCAATTAGGACTGAAGTGTCGAACACACCGTAGAAAGCAATTAATACAAATACAGAACTATCGATTAACTGCGAAATCATTGTACTCAGATTATTCCGAAGCCAAAGTTGATTGTCTTTCTCAAATCGTTTTTTCCAGAAATGGAATGCCCAAATATCGTGGCGTTGCGAAAGCAAATATGCGGCTAAACTGGCAATTGCTATTCGTGGCATTAATCCAAAAATTGTAGATGTGGCATCGTGTGCAGCGGATGCAAATTTGTCACCCGCCAAAGGTTGAAATGCCAATGCCAGATTCATTAATAATGTCATGGAAATTAAACTGAAGAATCCGATCCAAACTGCTTTTTGCGCCTCCTTTTTCCCGTAGTTTTCAGAAAGAATATCGGTAACTAAAAACGACGATGCATAAACAATATTACCTAAAGTTGCCACTAATCCAAACAACTCAACAGTCTGAATCACCTGAATGTTGGCTACAATTACTGAAATAGGAATCCACATTATTAATCCCCATTTTCCAAATAGTTTATACGCTAAAATAATTAGGAAAAAATTTGCCAGCAGCATGACCAGCCATAGAATTTCATTTTGCATTTTTTTAATTTTTAATAGCAGGGTGATGGAACCTGCGATGGTTATAAAATATGTAACGAATCGGCGACAAAGGTATAAAATCAACCATTATTAACAATTCGATCTGTTTTATTTGAATACTCTCAAATGCATGTTAAAATTAGCGGTAAAAATTATTACACAGAAAATTTCATTTTTCTAAAAATGTTGATTCACCCACTGAATGATTTTGTCAACTTCAATATCGTTCATGCATTTAAAATGCTTCTTGGGGCATTTTTTGTGACCCAATTTTGAACAGGGGCGGCATTTTAAATTTTCAATTTCAACGAGTTGAGAATCTTCGTGAGATTGATATGGAATCATCCCAAAATCGGGAACTGTATTTCCCCAAAACGACAGTATTTTCTTTTTGAACGCAGCTGCCATGTGCATCAATCCAGTGTCGTTAGTTAATACAACATTTGCATTTTGTACTAAAGATGCCGACTGGTTCAACCTAATTTTGCCGGCATAGTTTAAAACATTGCCTTTGGATTGAGACAACACTTTTTCTCCTTCGTCGAACTCATCTTTACCGCCCAAAAGAATAACCGGGTAATCTAACTTCTGACAAATCTCGGAGACTTTTTCAACAGGTAGTTTTTTAGTATAATAAGTTCCTGCAATAACAAAAGCGACATAACCATTCTGAAAAGTTGTTGGCAACTCCTCATTTTTAAATATATCTTTATCAGGAATAAAATGATCCAATCCTTGCCCGTCATTTTTTACATCCAGAAATGAGACTGTTTCAAGATATCGGTCAACAATATGTTTCTTTGGAAGACGGTTAATCTTTAACCGGATCAGGAACATTTTTTGCCAATACAATTTATTAACTGAATAAGCAGGAACTTTTAATCTTCGTTTAATCCGGCTACTTCTAAAATTATGATGAAGGTCGATTATATAGTCGAATTTTTCCTCTTTAAGTGCAGGAAACATTCCAATCAGGTTTTCGTCAAAAACATGAACCTTTGCGATGTTTGGATTAGCCAATAAAATACCTTCAAATTTCCGTTTGGTAATAAAATGGATTTCGGCATTTTCCACCTGATTTTTTAGACATCGAATTACTGGCGATGTTAAAACAATGTCGCCAATTGAGCTAAACCGTATTATCAGAAATTTGACCTTCATTTAAATGAAAATCCCCGAAGACGAGAACCTTCGGGGAATTTATTACTTTTATTTATCTTTTAGGCTGATTCAATAAGTACAATTATCTTATTGGCTTTATTTTCTATTACACCACCGTCTATTTCAAAAAAATGCTCTTTATTATTTTCATCCTGAATTTTGATCGTTCCTTTTTCGAGGGTTGAAAGAATGGGAGCATGGTTCTTTAATAGCTCAAAACCACCTTTACTTCCGGGAAGTTGAATTAATTTTACTTCGCCCTCGTATACTTTTTTATCGGGTGTAATTATTTCTAAATACATTTTTCTTTTTTCAGGATTAGTTTTCAGCTAACATTTTTTCACCTTTTTCAATGGCATCATCGATGGTTCCAACCAGGTTAAATGCAGCTTCAGGATATTGGTCAACTTCGCCATTCATAATCATTCTGAATCCTTTGATTGTATCTTCAATAGAAACCAATTTTCCTTCGAGTCCTGTAAATTGTGAAGCAACGAAGAAGGGTTGCGAAAGAAAACGTTGAACCCGACGGGCACGGTGAACAACAAGTTTATCTTCTTCAGAAAGTTCATCCATTCCCAAAATGGCGATAATATCTTGCAGCTCGGTATAACGTTGCAGCAGCATTATTACATCCTGTGCGCAATCGTAATGTTCATCGCCCACAATTTCGCGTGTTAATACTCTTGAAGTTGAATCAAGCGGATCAACCGCTGGATAAATACCTAATTCAGAAATTTTTCGACTAAGTACTGTAGTAGCATCCAGGTGGGCAAATGTTGTCGCCGGAGCAGGGTCGGTTAAGTCATCGGCAGGTACATAAACCGCCTGAACCGAAGTAATAGATCCCCTTTTTGTTGAAGTAATCCGCTCCTGCATTACTCCCATTTCGGAAGCGAGTGTGGGTTGATATCCCACTGCTGAAGGCATCCTTCCCAACAGTGCCGACACTTCGGAACCTGCTTGTGTAAAACGGAAAATATTGTCAACAAAAAAAAGTATATCGCGTCCTTTGTCTGAAGAACCATCTCCATCCCGCAAACTTTCAGCAATGGTTAATCCCGACAATGCCACCCGAGCACGAGCACCAGGAGGTTCGTTCATTTGCCCGAAAACCATAGCCAACTTCGAATTTTTTAATCTTTCAGGATCGACCTTAGAAAGATCCCATCCTCCATTTTCCATCGATTCTTTAAACTCGTCGCCATAATCAACAATATCGGCTTCAATCATTTCGCGTAGCAAGTCGTTTCCTTCGCGTGTACGTTCTCCAACGCCAGCAAAAACGGAAAGTCCGCTGTGCGCCAACGCAATATTATTAATCAACTCCTGAATTAATACTGTTTTTCCAACACCGGCACCACCAAACAGACCAATTTTACCCCCTTTTGCGTAAGGTTCAATTAAGTCGATTACTTTGATACCAGTAAAAAGAACTTCAGTTTCAGTGGTTAAATCTTCATATTTTGGAGGTTTATTATGAATGTTTAAACCGTCTTTCGAAAGTTGTTCTAATCCATCAACTGCATCTCCAACAACGTTCAGCAATCGTCCCAGGGCCACTTCACCTTTTGGCATTACAATTGGACTTCCCTTCGACGTAACATCCATTCCACGCCGTAATCCATCGGTAGCATCCATTGCTACACATCGAATTGTATTTTCACCAACGTGTTGTTGGCACTCGATTATCAAATTTTCTTTTCCTTCGCGAGTTACTTCCAAAGCATGATTAATAGCAGGAAGCTCGCCTCCTTCTATTTCAAAGCTTACGTCAACTACAGGGCCAATTATCTGAATGATTTTACCTATGTTTTGAGCCATATATGTTTAGAATTTTAGAAAGATTATTACAAATATTTAAAATACCCAACAAAATTAGCATTGTTTTGCGTTTAGCCAACGAAATTAAATGTTTTGTAAAGCATATATTAATTTCTTAATAATTGCGTTTTAACATCTGATTACATAAAATTAAAAGGGGTTGCTTTTTATTTTCTTCAATAGAAACTTCTTGTAAAATTTTACACGATTCATGAAAGTAAAAATCTATTTTTTGTTGTATTATATTTATGATGTTCAGCTGGTTGTAGATGTTTTTTATGGCTGAAATTTTTTCTTCTTCAATAAAATTTTCTTTTTTAATCCAATTCAATAAATTAGTTTTATCGGTTCCGGTAGCAGCTTCCAATGTCTTAATTAACAAGTAAGTTTTTTTGTTGGCAAGAATGTCTCCTCCTATTCTTTTTCCAAATTTTTTTTGGTCACCAAAAGAGTCAAGTAAATCATCTTGCAATTGAAATGCCAGACCCAGATTTATTCCGAAATTATAAAGCTTATTGGCTATTTCGGTACCCGCATTTGCCAAAAGTGCTCCGGCTTTTAAACTACATGCCAATAAAACTGCTGTTTTTAACCGAATCATTTCTAAGTATTCCGACTCGGAAACATCCAGTCGTTTTTCAAAGTCCATATCAAATTGCTGGCCTTCACAAACTTCAATTGCAGTTTTTGAAAACAATTCGATAACATCAACCAATCTCTCCGACTTGTTTTCAAGAATAAATTTATAGGCTAAAAATGCCATGGCATCACCGGAAAGAATCGCGCTGTTTTCATCGAATTTTTTATGAACCGTTGGTTGGTTTCTTCGCACTTCGGCATTATCCATAATATCATCGTGCAGCAATGTGAAGTTGTGAAAAACTTCGATGGCAATTGCCGAAGGGAGTGCATTCTTAATGTCTTCGGAAAATAAATTATAGCTTAATAATAGAAGTACCGGTCTTAATCTTTTCCCTCCTATTTCAATTGAATACTCTACCGGGCGATATAAGTTTGCCGGATTCAGTTTTTTTAATCCTTCAGAACGATTTTTAATTTCGGCATTAACAATTCCTTGAAGTTCTTCAACTGAATACATTTTACTTTTCTTTATTTTTTGTATAGGAAATCTCCAATTCTTCTAAATCGATATCTTCTTCTTCGTCGTAAATTTGAAGAAGTGGTTCTTTAAACGATTTAGTTGTAGTAATTCTGTCGAGGGTTAAAAGTAATGAAGGCAGTAATATTAAATTTGATGTTACGGCAACAAGTAAAGTTAACGAAACCAAAACACCCATTGCTTGTGTACCTCCAAAAGTTGAAAGAGTAAAAATACCAAATCCAAAAAACAGAACGACTGAAGTATATAGCATACTAACCCCGGTTTCTTTTAAAGCAAGCACAACCGATTTTTTGATATCCCAATTTGTGTTGTTTAATTCCTGGCGGTATTTTGCCAGAAAATGAATGGTATTGTCAACCGAAATACCAAATGCAATACTAAAAACTAAAATGGTGGAGGCCTTAATTGGAATATCGGCAAAGCCCATTAATGCCGCCGTAAATACAAGTGGGATTACATTAGGAATTAACGACATAATTACCATTCTCCACGACGAAAACATCAGTGCCATAAAACCGGAAATTAGAAGAATTGCCAAAGCAAGACTTGTAAACAAACTCTTTAACAAATATTGAGTTCCTTTAAATGCCGTAATACTTGTGCCTGTTATTGTTACATCGTATTTGTCGGGTGTAAAAATGGAATCTATATCTGCATTAAAACCGGTATATAACTCTTCCATTCGGTTTGTACCCACATCTTTTAATCGAATACTTATTCGGGTAGTTTGCCTTGTACTATCCATAAAAGAATGTAACAATTTCGAATTTTCTTCACCGGTTGAGGCGTATTGTAAAATAAAATTTTTCTCTCGATTATTGGGTAAACTATAAAAATTTTCCCGCCCGTTGTAAAAAGCTTGCTTCGAAAATTTTAATAAATTTAATAACGATGTGGCATCCGATAATTCAGTATAATTAGCCAGTTTTTTTTCCAATTGGTCAATTTTATTGAAAGTGGCAATCTGCATTGCACCGCCCGGATTTTTTGTGTCAATCATTATTTCAAGCGGCATTACCCCATCAAAATTCTTTTCGAAGAATTTTAAATCAATATAAACAGGGTCACTTTCCGGAATATCATCAAGAATATATCCCGAGCTTTTCATTAAGGTTATTCCGTAAACGCCAACAGCCAGAATAATTATTGTAGCAATATAAACTACTGTTCTGTAGTGTTGGGTCATTTTTAAAAGCTGTTCGATAACCCGTGATACAAATTTATTCTCAAGATGCCTGACATGTTTTGTAGAGGGCGGTTCAATAAAACTAAAAATGATGGGTATTAACAACAACGAAAGTACGAATAAGCCCAAAATATTTAAGGAAGCAACAATTCCGAATTGTTTGAGAATATCACTTTTTACAATAATAAAAGTTGCAAACCCCGATGCAGTAGTTAAATTGGTAAGAAAGGTAGCATTCCCAATTTTTATTATTACCCGCTGAAGTGCCTTTATTTTATTTCCATGACTAACATATTCATGGTGAAATTTATTTAACATGTAAATGCTGTTGGGTATTCCTATTACAATTAGCAGAGGTGGAATCATACCCGACAAAATCGTAATTTTATATCCAAATAAATGCAACATTCCCAACGACCAAACCACGCCAATTAGCACAATTAGCACCGGAAAAAACACAGCTTTAAAAGAACGGAAAAAGATAAACAAAACGACAATGCAAATAAATAGTGCCAAGGCACTAAACAGAAATAATTCGGTTCTGATTTTAATGGCGTTAACCACACGAATATAGGGAAGACCGGAATAATGTAATTTAATGTTTTCTTCTTTTTCAAACTGTTGGCACTTCTGCTGAATAGACAAAACCATTTTCTCCCGCTCTTTGGATTTCATCTTGTCCTTATTAACGGTAATTGCTAGTAAATAAGCGTTGGTTTCATTATTGTAAACCAATTTTCTATAAAAAGGCAGTGTCTTAAATTTTTCAGCATAACCATCCAATTCTGCTTGGCTCGTAATGGTGTCAGGAAAAACCATTTCAACCTCAAAACGTTTCTTCTTTGTGTCTTTTTTTAGATTGTAAGTATTCGAAACCGATAAAAGGTTTTCAACTCCCTCAATTTCTGATAAATCGCTGCATAAGTTTCTCCAATTCTTAAAATGCTCCAATTGAAAGAAATTTGAATCCTGAACACCCACCATAATCAGGTTACCCTCTTCACCAAAAACCTCAACAAATTTCTGGTAATCTTTATAAGCTTCGTCTTTTTTTGGAAGAAGGTTGGCATATTCATACGACATTTCTACATTTCTGGCATGGTAACCAAAAAAGATAGTTATAGCTGCCAAAACAGTAAGTAAAAGTATCTTATTCCTAAGGATAATACTGGAGACCTTAATCCACATAAAATGTATTCTTAATAATCGCACGAAAATAAAACAATTTCCCGGATAATAAAAAGAGAGTTGCGGCTATTCCAGCGATTTAAACTTCCGGGAAAATAAAACAAAAAGTTTAACTTTGCCGCCTAAATTTCAATACTGATGGAGAGAAGAAATGTGGAAATAATGGCACCGGTTGGTTCGTACGAATCGTTAATGGCGGCTATTCAGGGAGGTGCAGGTTCTGTTTATTTTGGGATTGAACATCTTAATATGCGTTCACGTTCGTCGAATAATTTTTCCCTCGACGACTTAAAAAAGATAGTTGGAATTGCTTCTAAAAAAAAGGTTAAAACCTATCTCACTCTAAACGTTGAGATTTTCGATGGCGAAATTCAGCTGATGAATGAAGTTGTTTTTGCTGCAAAACAAGCGGGCGTTTCAGCGGTTATTGCGGCCGATATTTCTGTAATTCAATATGCGCGTTCAATTGGTTTAGAAGTACATATTTCTACCCAGGTAAACATTACAAATATAGAAGCGGTTAAGTTTTATTCCATGTTTGCCGATGTGGTTGTGCTTGCCCGCGAAATGAATTTGGGCCGGGTTACAGAAATTAGCGAACAAATAAAAACAGAGCAAATTAAAGGTCCGGCTGGCGAATTAATGCGAATTGAAATGTTTGTTCACGGAGCACTTTGTATGGCAACCAGTGGAAAATGTTACCTGAGTTTACACGAAATGAATTCGTCGGCTAACCGGGGAGCTTGTTTGCAATCGTGCCGCAGAGCATACACAGTAACCGACAAAGAAACAGGTGCTGAATTAGATGTTGAAAATGAATACATCATGTCACCCAAAGATTTAAAAACCATTCATTTTCTGAATAAAGTTCTCGATGCCGGGGTTTCTGTTTTGAAAATTGAAGGGCGGGCACGTTCGGCCGAATATGTAAAAACCACTGTTGAATGTTACCGGGAAGCTGTTGATGCCTACTTTGAAAATGATTTTACAGAAGATAGAATTGAGGATTGGAACAAGCGACTGGCTTCTGTATTTAATCGCGGTTTTTGGGATGGCTACTATCTCGGGCAACGTTTGGGCGAGTGGAGCAGCAATTATGGTTCGCTGGCTACAAAACGTAAATTGTACATTGGCAAATGCACCAACTACTTCAATAAAATACAAGTAGCCGAATTTAAACTCGAAACCAATAATCTGAAAATTGGCGACGAAATAGTAATCTCGGGACCAACAACCGGGATTGTACAAACCATAGTTACCGAAATTCGTGTCGACCTTAATGCTGTGGAAGAAGCCAAAAAGGGCGAGAAAATTTCCATAAAAACGGATACTAAAATCCGTCGTGCCGATAAACTTTATAAAATGATAGACGCCAAAGAGGTGAAGGAGCGCAAATAAAAATCAGAAATGCGAATGATTTATTTAATTCAACGAATACAAATCCAGACAATTAAATGAAAACAAAAGACAAAATATACATACAAGACTGGTTATTGTTTAAACCATACGAAAACCAAACATTAACCGATGTTTACTACTTAAAGTTGTGCAATAATATAAAGCAGGCAATACTTTCAGAGAAAACATCATTTATATTTTATAAGTACATTAACAAAGAAGAAATAGATTCGCTTGCCTGTTTTCTATGTGCCTGGTTCGAAGACCTTATTTCGGACACCAACATTTGGAATAGCTTTATTCGCCGGCATAAACAGATGTACAAAAAACCACTACCGTTTTATAATTTGTCTGAATATTACGAAGAAGAAATAAACCAGCAAGACATTTGTTTCCTTATCTGGTATTTCCTGAACACCGTTCAAACCGAAAAATTTATAGCTCCGTTTAATGAGTTTATAGAGAAAACGGCAGAAAAAGTTTTTACTATTTTAGATGAAGCCTGGGACTTTGCTCCGGAAAACAAACTTCTGAAATCGATTTATACAATTGACGAAAATGAAACTGATTTTTACATCGCACGCAATCTTATTGATACGCTGCTTTTTAAAAGTTACTTGTTTTACCCCGATACATCTTTCCGCCTCGAAGAAAAGAAAGCCGAAATAATTGAAGAAAACCGTGATGATGAAAATTTGATAGTGTTTATAAACGAAAATAGGGATACAACACTTCATAAAAGCCATACTCGCTTATTAAGTTTGAAAGGAAAAGAATGGGCTGCTGAGATTCTTGGAAAAGAACATCCGTTAAATAAGGCCTATTTGAATATATCGCAAAGAATCAGGGGTTTCTTTTTTTACAAAGGACAGGATGAAAATGATATTTCTCTGGAACACATAGCATCGGGCAAAAAATTTAAACTCACAAAAAAATCCTTCGACTATTGCGATGGCTTGAAAGAAATTGATACCATTATGTTTATGGGAATTGTTAAATGGAGAAACGAATGGTGGTTTTCAGGAATTCATTTTCAATCTGAATTTAACGCTGATTTGGTGTTAAAAGAAAAAAACTCGATGGAAAGCAGAATGGCGGTTAATTTCCTCGACCATCAAAAAGATGAAACCAGGGAAATGCTCGAAAAACAATATGAAGCTTTCCTGAATTTTAACAACGATTCTCCAATAGCATTTATGCCTACCGATAAATTAATGGATTTTAATAAAAATTACATCCAATTTTTTAACGACTCATTAAACCTTTCTGAAAAAGAAATTAACGAAGCCAAAGAAAGAAGCCGTAAGGATGGATTTTTTGGAGACGAAAAGGAGGAACCTAAAGATTTTACTGAAATAGCAGAAACCGGATTGGTGTTTTTTAATCCAAAAAGTGGTGTTGAAATGGTCATGGAGGTTAACTCAGCTTTTCCGTTGTCCGCGAATCCTTATTTTGATAAAGAAGAAAGCGAAGACCATATTTTTCGCTTGTTTATGGATGAAAGCATTTCCACAGAGTTGGCAATGTACTGCGTAGATAATTGCAAAACAAACCTGCCTTTTTTTCAACAAGGTGTGGGCAAAGTGTATCTAAACGATATAGATTTTCTACTCCGCTTTTGGAAAAAAGAAAGTTATCAATCTATACCATCTATAACAACAATAGGAGCAAAGGAAGATTAACGTAAGATGAAAATTAGCAAGATAAATCAACAATATTTCAATCGAAAAATATCCGTAGAATATGGCACGAAGATGAATGGTATTATTCTATTGCTGATATAATTGAAGTACTTATCTACAGCCCCACTCCGAGACAATATTGAGGTAAGGTAAAAGACCGTGAGTTTGTTAAACTTCAACTCCGATCTTACTAAATTCTAATTTGAAATTCAGAAATAACTGTATACAATAAAAAAGTGCACCGCCGAAGTTTTTGAGAATTGTAAAAAGCCTCTTCAGTCAACCATATTTTGCAGCAAAATATTAGTTGCCATACGGGCAAACAAGCGATATCTAGTTGCTTAATGTAATGAGATAACACCCTTTTCTCCAGCATTCTTCTACACTATAAATCTTGTTTTTATCAAGGAGCGGTTTGAGGAGGCGGGGAATTGAAAGACATATTATTAATTGGAGGTACTAAGTAATGGAAATAATTTATTGTCGTATTCCTTATCCCCAACCCCCTAAAGGAGCAATTGCCACCTGCAATTAGCGTGAGTTACATGGGGCGAAAAGGGGATTTAGGGGTAAAAAGATAAATGCGACATTATATTGTTTTTCATACTTATTTCTAAAATTGCAACATTAATAATGAATCTAATTTATTTTCCTTAATTCAAGATACGCCTCTGCCAATTCTTGATCCCCATGGCGTATCAATGATTTTATAAAACTTCTTTTCTGAGCTGCGTCAACTACATTATTGTATCTTTCTTTCATCCACTGATATTTTACTCTAATATCAGAGTTAAATATGCTATTAGACTTATCAAGTCCAGTTTTGATAATTGTTCTAATATTATATAGATATTCCGGGAAATCATAATGATTATCTAATTCTGACTCAGCTGAAGCAAAATAATCAATATAGTACATTCCATCAGAATCTTTTTCAAGTAACTTTTTTATAAATTCCTTTTCCATTTCTGGATCGTTATGAAAACGTTTTGTTGTACCGGCTAATTCGATTAAATCTTCATGTAATATAACTCTTGGGTATAATGCGGCTTTAGATTCCAAAATGTATGCTTCAGCTAATGCCGGTCCAAACAAAAATTCATCGGTATGTATTAATTTACCATAAGTAATAGCTCCTCTACACAAAATACCCCTAGTGATTAGTCGCATTATCATCCATTGGATTTCTAATAGGGTATGAAATATTTCACTTTCTTCATTGGTCTTAAATGATATAACAAGGCAATCAGAAAATGTTGTGACTTTTTTACTTTTGCTTGGCAACTTATTGAGCATGCTAGTATAATCTAGATCCCAAACATCCCTAATAGCTTTGTATGCTGAAATAATTTTATCAATCTTTTCAGGAATATCTTCACCATTTTCATTAACAGTTTGAGAGAGCATATCCTTAAATCCTAATATATCAATATAGACAGTTACTCTGTTTTCATACTTCATTTTATAATATACCCCAGAAATTAGACAACAAGTTAAATGATAATTTTTAATAA
>CAYZBC010000096.1:0-16036 GCA_964476535.1 uncultured Maribellus sp. | reverse complement strand
TGCCGATAAAATTTATCAATCAAAATTAGTAAGTAGTTAACTACTGACCTCTATAGATTTATATGGGTTTTACTAAACAACCATGATTCCAAAACTTGAAAAAATTGCTTCAGCCGTAACCTCATCTTTTGCCGTAAAAAGGGAAATCACTTCATATATGGATTACCCTTGGCATTACCACCCGGAATTTGAAATAATTTATGTAGAAAAAAGTTATGGCATTCGGCTTATGGGTAACCATATTGGAAATTTCAACGATGGGGATCTGATGTTTATTAGCCCAAACCTTCCCCATGTATGGAGGAATGATAATGATTTTTACCAAGGGAATAAAAACTTGATTGTAGATGTTTATGTCATCCACTTTCGGGAAGATTCCCTTCAGCCAGGGTTTTTTGACCTTCCTGAGTTTAATCATATTAGGGATCTATTTGTACGAGGACAACAAGGAGTATTGATAAAAGGTAAAAATCGCAAAATTATTTCAAAACTAATAAAGGAAGTTTATTACTCAACTGGTATTGAACGATTGATATTATTTTTAAGAACCATAGAAGCATTTGCTAATGCAGAAAAATATGAATTGTTGTCAAGCCCTGGTTATGCAAATTCCATTAACAATACTGATAGTGAAAGAATAAACAAAGTGATGGACTATTTCATGAAAAATTATAAACAGGAAATTAAGCTTGATGAAGTAGCGAAGCTTGTTAACTTAAACAAATCATCGTTTTGCAGGTACTTTAAGTCAAGGACACATAAAACCTATTCGCAGTTTTTAAATGAAATCAGGATACAACACGCCTGTAAATTATTAATTGTTAAAAAAATGACAGTTTCTGAAATTTGTTATGAAGTTGGCTATAATAATATATCTCATTTTAACAGACAATTTAAACTTTTAACCGGGTTAACAGCGAAGAATTATGCAAAGAAATATTTATTAAATGTATAAGAATGAATTGTTATCTATTCTTGTTAATATGTCAAGCTTTAGAATCTGTTTCTTTAGTTCTACTTTACCAAATTAAGTTTTCTTATAATATCTGTCAATATCCGCTTGTCTTTTCCCATGTCTGATTCGGATATGTTCCAGGCAGGGATCGACTTCTTTTTGAGTTGCAAATGTTATTGCGATAACTAACAATCTTGCATCCCGAACGCTTAGCAGTGGGATTTCATCCTGTTGTTCAAGCTTTAAGTTCAAGATATATAGGCTTGCCATCAATACCAAAGCCATGTGGTGTTGCCAGGCTAACCAACCAGTTACTTGATAATCTGACATCCCCAATTCATTTTTACAGTCATCAAAACATCGTTCTACCCAATACCTGCTACATTGAAAATAGGCCCATTCTTTATTGGTATATTCTTCTTTGTCTGCATTGCTCAATGAGAATTTTGTTTTCTCTGATATGGTAATCACCAATGTTCTTTTACGTGCTTTTTCTTCTTTTCCATCCCAGTGCCAAACCGTTACTGTATGAACTTTTGCTACCTTCCAACCTTTGGCTGTCTGTCGTACATTCTCTGTTGTAAAATCCTTATCTGTTAGCGTTTTGATATAGTTATGTAACTGTTTCGGCTGAATGTCTGGCTGTATATTCGTGGGCATTCTACCTTTATTTCCTTTGCGTTCAGGGATTGAAAACGTGGGTTCCGACAGAAAAACTGTTTCATCTTTATGCACATCTAACACATAAAGCCTGCCCAAACAATCCAAAGCTCTTGTCAGTTCTGCATTGTGCCCATACAGTCCATCGCCTCCGATAAAATCAAATTCTATCCCAGCCTCAATAGCTTGTTTTATTAACTTCAACGCCAACTCGGGTTTAGTTTGGAATTTTTGATCCGCCTCTGGTATGCCTGCCGCATCGCATCGCTGTTTGTCGTTTGTCCATCTTTCAGGCAGAAAAAGTTCTGTGCCAACTAAAGTGCAAAATTTATCATTGGCCAATGAGGCATGTACGGCAACCTGACAATTATCCACTTTACCTGCTACTCCGGCATATTGACGGGCGACTCCTACTGATTTTGAACCCTTTTTTAGGCGCGAAGTTTCGTCAAGGACAAGGCCTGTCGGAAGACCACTTTGCTTCTTTTGTCCTCTCAATAATCGGTCTGTCTCTCTCAATGTCGCATTGTTTACCGCAGATGCACTCCAATTGCTGACAGACAAAAAATGAATGTATCGTTTATAATCTGAATCTTCTACTTCTTCTACCATTCGTTCCATATTACCATGACCTTTTTCGTGGTAATATCAGTTGCAGGGTCTTGTAATTTTAATGCAATGGCCTGCTTTTCATTGGGAGCCAGCTTTTCTCTGCGCTTGCCACGGGTGGATACAGTTAGGTATTCTTCAATGCCTTTTTCATGGTATGACTTTAACCAATCGTAAATTGTACGCCTGCCACGTTTTAATTTGTCGGCTATTTGATACGTATACTTAACCTTGTCCTGTTTTATTAATAATAGGGCTTTCACCCTACTTTGCTGGAGTAATTTGTCTTGTTTGCGAAGCAAATACTTCAAGTGCTCTTCGCTTTCTTTTACGGTAATATCAATTGTTTTTGCCATGATGACAAGTTGCTATTTATTGGGCAGAATAACAAGTAAATTGGTATTATATATACTAACAATCAAGTATATAGACAAATTTTAAGCACTTTATATAGACAAACTTTAAGCACTTTCTATTTTAGTAAAGTAGAACTAATAAGATTAATACAACCACCACTTTAAGAGTTTGTCTATTTATTGAGTTCATAATAACAAATTTATTTTATTTGAGTTCTGGAAAAAACTACTGCTTTTTGGTGACAACCTGTCTTTCGCAGAAACTTACAGTTCAAAGTTCATCAGCAACATTGATTGTAATACCATTTTTATCAACCGTCCCACTCCAGTTAATTTTAATCCTCTTTTTCCACTCGGGCCCGGTGCGAGTCCAGGTCTGAGAAATGCCATTGACGGTAACAACGGGTGAACCTGTATGATTCTTAATATAAATTCCTTTTACATTCATTGCATTATCTGATTTAAAAACTATTATTCGGTCTTCATAAGTACTTCCTTTTTCAGCACAACTGATAGTTCCATTCCCCTCTGCTGATATGAAATACCCATTCGTTAATTGATGATTCATCTCAGGTAGAATGATGGGTTCCAGCCAGATTTCTCCAGTATGTTTATTACGATAGTACCCGATAAGATCCTGATACATCCTCCATGTAGAAGTCCGGCTGGTATATTGGAGATATCCATCAATACTCGTTGCTGCGTAGTTGGGAGTTGCTTTTGCCCGCATGGATATCGGAAGGTTGAATACCCTGTTTCTATCATTGTAACCTCGATTATACATGTCTTTCCATAGCGCTATTGCTTCATCAAATTTCCCTCTTTGTAAAGCGTAGCCACCAAAATGACCTACAAGATGCTGCGGCCATTCATCATATGTTCCTTCAGCGAAACCCATACCGTCAACAGTTGGATTGTAGTATTTTTCCAGTACATCATACAAATACGTATCAACTTTTTCCTGGTCAAATTGGTCAAATTTAAGGCATTGGGAAAACCATGGGCCAGCCATCGCACCTTCGCAATGTTTATCTAAATAGATGTATTCAGATGCAAGGTATTTAGCTTCAAAACCTTTGACTGTTTCTATTGCAGCATTGTCGTAGAATTTTTTAGTATCCGCTTCATTCATTGCTTCTGCGAACAGGGCCATACATTTGTATGCCGGGATTACTGTACCGGTGGAGTATGTTTGGCAATATCCTCCTGCATCGTACATATTATGGCTGGTTTTAAATATCCATGGGTATTCAGGATCACCGTATAATTCTTTCTGGGCAATAAGTCTGTTTCCTGTATTTTTTAAATAGGGCCACAGCAGGCTATGTTTTTCCTGATTATCAGTTGCAATAAATGATTCATAAACTCCAACTATAAACCCGACGTTTGCATCCGGCCAGGAAACAACGTCTTCCAATGGGCGATAATCGGCATGATTGAAATCGTCCCAGTCGCACAGGTCTTCATCAGATACGCCATGCCCATTAACTCCAAAATCATGGTGTATCTGTCCTAAATATGGAGCGCGAAATTGTGTCCTGCCCCAATATTCCAACTCTTTCCAAGTAAACTCGGGCATTAAGTTGCTCCCAATAACCGATCTCCCTTGCCAGTATTCATCAATAGTTCCAAGTATATTAAACTCCCCTTCTGACATGCATGCACGTCCGTCTTTAGCATACACTGAATTATTAACCATATTACTCAGCGTATTTACCACATAATTTGTCATCCACATGGGGATATTGGAGCCGCGCATTTTTTCAACAAAGTTGACTGCATTACTTTTAAATACATCAAAATGCGTTAGTCCTGTATCAGCAACACTGCTTGCATTTGTATGCAGATTTTCATAATAATATTTTCCGTACGGGTTAACTTTATACCAGGCAAGCACGAATTTAATTGTTTTGGTCTCCTTGGCACCAAGCAAGACTTTTACAACAACCTTGTTTATTGTATCCGTGATTACATTATTGCATCGGCCATTGGTAAAAAATCCGTCATCACTTCCCGCCGTAATAATAGGATTGGCATCACTACTCTTCGCAAATATTGCTTTCATGTGAATACCGGAATCGTCTTTGAGTCCCTTTCCTTTTACAAAAATTGGATTTGCTTCAAATTTAATCATTAATGCTACTGCCACATCAACCGGAGTGTTTTGGGTATTCGACAGAGTAAACTCATAAAATGTGTACGGAAGAGTCATCCTGCTGAAATTTTCAGTATCCCATGGGCAAAAGCCGGTCATACTAACTGAAACATTATTGATATCTCCATAATTTGCTTTATGAATGGGAAAGATCGCATCGTCATCATAGTGTCCATTTATTTGAGAAACTTTAAGAGGGTCTTTGGTGACTTTTGTTCCGTTACGGTTCGAGTAGAATTGGAAACTTGCATTTTCGCCGAGGTTTACATGCTTATTATACCTTTGCATTCCTGCTGGAGTCATGTCAGTAAATGCATTTAATATCCCTGTCCATGCGCAGTACTTAACTGCACCAGCACCAACTCCGCCTAAAGGTGTTCCTGTGGTTCCGTCAATTTGTATTGATTTGTTTGTCGGCTTCGATTGCGCAAAAACATTAGTGCAATTCAAACTAAACGAAAGAATTGCTATTGCCACAATTATGTGACAGGTATTAAATATTAGATTTTTTTTCATTGTAAAATATTATACTTTTTCTAAACTAAAATGATATTCCATGAGGCTGTCACACACAGTTTTCTGTCAATTATCAATAAATACTCTTTGTATTATTTTGAGTAAATAAAAAAATCCTTTCAAGCCAATCATAGCAATTATTCCAGACTGTGTTTACTATTTCTATCATTTTTAGATTAATCCGTAAGCCACAGGTTGTACAATAACCGGGAAGCACTTTCAACAATTTTATATCCCGTATAAGGCTCTAACCGGCAATGGTAAATAGGCACTCCTGTATAACCCCCTCCAAGCACTCCGTAAATTGTCGGAACATAACCCTTATAACCTTCAGTAAGCCCAACAACCATTGTGCTTGAAACAGGACTGCGCTGTTTGATATCAAGGCCAAATTGACAATACAGTTCACAAGGTTGGGTCACAATTGCTAATTCCCCAATTCGAACAGCATGTATTGGTAATATGTCAACAGGATTAATGCTAAAAGCCTCTTGCAAGTACACTGTATTGAAGGCCATAACCATTTTCATTCCACGAATATTTTCTCCGGCATCAATGCGCGCCAGTATTTCACGACCTTCAATCAATTGCTCCGGTTCGGGTAAATGGACAGCAACCTTTAAATCCTGATAAGTATGCTTCAATACCGGATCATCATCGAAGGTTACTTCTTTATAAAGGGACATAGTTTCATCAACCAGAATTTTACATTTCCGTGTCATCCACGCTTCATTTGTTTCTGTTTCGTGGATTAAGCGCATCATTAAGTGTAATGTCACCTTGCGCTCCATTCAAGAAAAGTATTGGTATATTATCGCCGATAATATTGCGAATTGATTTTCTTACTTCTCCAGGCAACTCTGAAGAGTATATTCCAGCGCCATAATGAATCGGTATGTGTGAAGTATTATTGTATAAAATTGAGATCAGTTCTCCATCCATATTCGTTGCAAACAATGCTGAATGTTGGGGATCATTAGGTCCTTCCAATCCGTTAAAATCTTTTCTTTTAACATCACCAAACATGGAATGTGTTCCATCTGCCCATGTCATTCGGCGGTTAAAACCGATCTGAGCTTCACCTTTTGCATATCCAATTTTCCCAGGACGAGCGGCACTTACAACCTCCCTGGCCAAATCGACCAACCATTGTTGTAAGCGTTCCATGTATAATGTATCAAGAGGCACAAGATAATTTGTCTTTAGCAATGAAGGGCCTCGTGCATGAGTACAGGAAATTAATATATCATGTGGAGAAATACCAGAAGCAATCCCCATTGCTTCCTTTAATGGAATCACATAGGCTGATTCAAGACCCCCAAGGTCACAGCTAACCATTAATAGCTGGAATGTGCCTTTCGAAAAATAAATCGCATTTGCCTCCAAATCACCGCGCATTTCAGTCGCTCGAGTGGGTTTTGTGGCACATTGTACCCAATTCCCAATTTCATTATTAATTATTTTTGTGGCAGTACCAATTTTAAATACATCAGTTTGCACTATTCCTGTAATTGAGTATAGAAACAGAGAAAGTAGAACACTAATTAAGAAACATGAGTTTTTCATATTAATCTTTTATTTTGTACTTCCGGGTAGAGCGGTTCGTTACCTCCCCGCTCCCCCACAGGGCCGAGAAAACCAACGACCCTGAAAACCCTTTGATATAAAGGTTGGTGTCAACTTTTTGGATGATGTAGTTTTTCATCTTACGCGAAAAAAGATTTGATAACTACCCCAACAAGGATTAAAAACAGACAGGCGCCAAACCTGCCCATGATGGCCTTTTGGGTATCCTGGTCGCCGCTTTGCCATTTGATATACACACGCACACCACCAATTAATCCCACCACAGCACCAATGGCGATTATCAGGTTGGAAACCGGGTCAACATAAGAACTTACTTCAGCCGTGGCCTGGTCAATTCCTGCGGAACTTTGTGCCATAATTTGAGTTGCACTGAAAAACAATGTGGCAATGATTGCACTGCCCTTTTGGAAAAATCGGTTAATTCTCTTTTTCATAATTTTTACTTTTTAAATCATTAATATTGATATGGAATCTCGGATAAGATTTCTGAAAGTTTGGGTCATTTCCATCCACAAAATGGTCGATACCATAGCCTTCATCCAGGCCGGTTTCTTCATAAAAGGAGGTTTCCAATTGAATTCGTATTTCTGAAAGTACGTTGATAATTTCCGAGGGAAAATCTTTGGAAGAAACAGAAATAGGTTGCAGGTTTTCCGGTTGGGTACTGCCAGTCCTGTAATCTTCAAAATAAAGGTTTTGTCTCCCACTTTTATGCCTTACCCAAAAAAGGATGATTACCATTAAGTACCATCCCAATACGCTTAATCCGATTAGTCTGATAAATACTCCCCAGCCGATTTCGTTTAATCCAAACATTTTTGACTTTTTTATTTTTTTGAAAAACTATTGGACAAAATTGAAGCGATAAAACGGGAGTTTTTCCCAAGGTCTTCCCAAGTTGGTATGTTTTTATTGTTAAATAAGGAAATGTCCTTTTTGTGAGTTTTAGCTTGTTTTGGGGTGTTTTGGATTTTGTTACGGTTTACTTTTCAACATTGGCATTTAGAATGTTTCAGTTTGGTTTTCTTTGGTATCATAACTTTCTCAAAAAGAAAAAAAAAGCTAAAAAAAGAAAAGAAAACCAAGTCGCTACCGTCCGTGATAAAATGCAGGGATGCCCCGCAAACATTGAGGTTTTGTTTGTAACAATATTTAAAATCCTTTTCACGGGGCACTTGCCTTGGCCTTGCATTTTTCCCAAGTTGTACCAATTGTTCTTCAAAATGCAGCGTAGCAAATTTTGAAGATTACAATGGTAAATACCGAAAGTCCAACAAAGGTGTCCCATTCTTAGGGACGACATTTTGTTGGCTAATCGGTAGTGGGGTTGTGGGCAGGACGGCTAACTTTGGTTTTCTTTTTTGGCTTTTTTTGGCTTTGGGAAAGTTTACCTGTAAATTTTCTTTGTGCAAAGGGAAAGGGCAAATGAAGCACCGGAATGCAATGCAGGGGTTTCTTTTGCCGTGTGGCGACGAAAGGCTCTTTCCTCGAAAATGGCGGAATAAGCGACCGCGTCCGTAAGGCACGAGCGGGTGAAGGGAGCGTTTGGAGCCAAGAGGGGAAAGTGCCGGTGGGACAATGGGGGACACCTGAAAATACCTATAAACTCTTTGGACTTTTAGCCCCGTTTGTCCCTGGAGTTTTTGTCAAAGGCCACCAAATTGAACATTTCCCTCATGCGGCTGCGCAAGCGATTGCCGTATTTCGACTCCAGTTCTGTGGCAGAGAGGTTGGTCGTGGCATGGGTCAAAATCTCTTTAGAAACAAACAAATCATAACGGCTGAGCAGGATTTCTGCCATTACGTTGCACTCGTTTCCAAAGTATTTCTGGGGTTGTTCGATGCCCAAATCGTCGAAACAAAATACACTTGTATGGACGGACACCTGGCTGTATTTGTTGATTGTTTTATACCCTTCACGTTCAAATTCAAATCCGGTCTCGCGGGCCGCTTTGATCTGAAATTGCTTTTCTTTCGGAAAAAAGAAATTTACAAGCGTCATCAGTGAGGTTTTGCCGCAACCGACCGGGCCTGTCAGCAAAACCCCCTTTTTTAGGTCGATGCCGCGCCCAGCTGCGGTTTCTTTGTCGCCAATGGCATAAACCAGCAGGGTGAAAAGCAAGCCTCGGTCTTCAGGATAAATCCTGAAGTGCGCCCCAAAAATCTGTTTCCCTTACACCTCAAGCCATTTTACGCACTGCGGGAAAGCGAAGTGGAAAACTCCGTCCCTGAAAACAACAATCTCCTTATAAGGGTTCGGAATAGTCTTTGTCGATGACCACATGGGTTCAAATTATTGTTCTTTTTTCTTCCATTATCAAAAAAATTTAGGGGTTTCTGTTTATCCTTTGTATAGTTTGTATTGTTTATAAAGAGTGTGCCACTTGCGGTGTCGTTGGTGATGTCACTGCCGGTGCCGTTAGCGGTGTCTAATTTGGCACAACTCACCTTACTCACGGAAAAACGATTCGATGAAGGCCGGTATTTGATATATCCCCAATCGTTCAGTTGTTTCATGCAACGGGCGTAAGTATGGGCGGAACCGATGCGCGAAAAGGCCATCAAATCCTGACGGTTCACGTCGAAGTTATCGCGGAACCGTTGGGTGTTCCACACCTGGAACAACGCCATGTAAAGGCTGATGTGGTGGGCAGTGATGTTTTCGTCGCCCTCCACCCTTTCATAAAACCCTTTTAAATGTTTGATGTAGTTCATCGGCGGCGTGTAAACTTGAAACGGTTTTGTACCTGGTTTGCTTCCAGCATTTTTTTGATGTCTTCATAATCGTAGAACATCACTCCGCCGATTTTGGTATAGGGCAAAGTGCCGTTTATACGCATGTTTTGGAGTGTTCCCGGGGAAATTCCTAATAACTTGCGAACTTCGTAGGATTTTAGCCACTTTTTGGATGGTTGACCGTGATGTACGGCTAGCAGTTGTTTGATTTCTTTGACCAATTCAATTTTGAATTCCCGGAGATCGTCTGTGGTTACAATTTCTGTTGGCATAACTTTCTAATTTTAAATGATACAATTTGAGTTTTGCCAAATTTCTGTCATTCATTTCAATATTTTTCCCAAGGTCTTCCCAAATTGGTATGTTTTTATTGTTAAATAGAAAAATTAGTAATTTTAGGGATTGTTTCGTTTTGGTTCTGTTTGATTTGGTAGTTTAATGAAGTTAAAAAACAATCATTTGAAATGATGGTATTTGTATCGATTTGGGTTGAAAACTTTTTTCAAAAATGCTTGTATTTTTTAGTTCTGAATATTGTTTTCGATTGAAAAAGCAATCATTAATATTCTTGAAAAGGCTTTTTTAAAAGGGTGTTTAGAAGAAATAAAAACACCAAAACAGGTATTGAAAATTTTTAATGGGAGTAAAATTTCCCAAGTTGAGCGGTTTTGATTTTTGAGTTGGGATTAATAAAAAATGGGAACTAATTTTCACATAAGGTGAGCTTCATTCAAAAGTAAATTCTTCCTGTACCCTTTCTACTTGTTTCAACATGCATTTCCGGTGAAAATCTCTAAGGTATTCCAATTCTTCAACAGGAAGGGTTAATATGGGTAGAATTTGTACATCAGTGTTTTCAATATTCCAGTATTTAATAAATGGGCAGTCAGTTACAGGTTTTCCAAACGAACATCGTTGAAAAGGAATAATTAAATCCGCATTTTCGAGGTATTTTTCATTGAAGAGCATTTCATTAACTTTTTGAAATCCGGTCAGTTCCGGTTCGGATTGGTTACAAAAAAGAGCGTGGAACTGTAGCATTATCTGTACAAGAGGTATCGTCAAACACCCACACCACAAATAAGTACAGCCCACGCAGTACGTGGGCGTTTTACTTATTATTCCTGTGGTGTATAAAATTTGACGATTTTCTAGTACAAGAACAAAAGCCAACGCTCTATATTTTAATATGTCTTTTCACCCTTAAAAAGGTAAATTTTTCATTTCAATAACAAAGATAGTTTAAAATCCAATTTATTCCAGTTATTATAGAGTTAGGCTTCGTCATCATTAATCCTGCGGAATAAATCCTGTTGTAATTTATCCAGAAATTTGGGTTGGCTCTTTTTGCGTCCTTTTATGTCAAGAAATACCCGATAATAATCGTCGAGTTTAATAGAGATAATAACAATTGAATGTTGATATTACGCGTGCCCGTATGTATGCGCGTACGTGATGGAATCGTTTCTTCGCAATATGGAAAACTTATCAAAACTAAAACAACGCCCATCACAATTTTTATCAATGACCAGTTTAACTGTAGAGAAATTAGAGATGCTTCATGATTCATTTGAACCACATTGCACACAATATTTCCACTACCATACCCTACAGGGTAAGCCAAGAGTAAAGATGAGTTTCAAAGAACAAAAGAATGCTAGCCTTCAAGGCAGTGAGTCAAAATTATTCTTTTTGATGGCTTACTTGAAGAACTACCCCTTGCAGCAATTCCATGCCTCCTATTTTGGGGTTACCCAGGCAAAAGTGAGCCAATTGATAAAAGCCTTGTCCCCAATCCTGGAAAAAACGCTCAAAGGGATGGGGCTGACCCCATCAACAAACCCGGAGCAGCTTAAAGCCGAATTAGAAAAGCACCAAGTGCAGGAAGCCAACATGGATGCCACCGAGCGCGAAGTAAACAGGAGCAGCGACTATGAAGTGCAAAAGGAATTTTATAGCGGTAAAAAAAAACGGCATACGATAAAATACAACCTGTTGTCTGAGCCAAACCAATATATCTTGTATTTGAGCGAGACATACGAAGGTGCAGTGCATGACAAAAAGATATGCGATATTGAAGACTATAGTTTCCCAGAGGGTTTCCTTTTAAGATATGACTTGGGGTATATTGGTTATGCTCCAGAGAATGTTACAATTGAAAAGCCCCACAAAAACACTAAATTAAATCCATTGACAGAGCAAGAAAAATTGGAGAACAAAATAATATCAGGGGAAAGGGTTTCAATCGAACAGGCTATTTCTGGGGTCAAACGGCTAAGGATTGTTGCAGATAAAATCAGGACATATTGTAGGGGATTTAGGAATAGCATTATGAAAATAGCGTGTGCAATCCATAATTTAAGGGTTAGGTCACACCTACGTGCGTATACGTGTACACGCGTTAGTTTAAATTTTTAATCGTAATATTGTCTAATGTTGAACATTTTTTCAAAGATTTGTGCAAGTTCATTGATTTCAATATTGCCATTATTAATGGCTCCTAAACTTTGTAACGCATAAATTAATTCGACTAGTGATGCGTTGGATTCTGTCCAGTTTGCGTTTGATTTAAAAGTGTCTCCATTTTTTGATGAACCAAATCTCAAGACATATATCTCCCTATCTATCTATGTATTTAATTAATTGCTCATAAGCAATAATTGCAGCCGCCGCCGCATCGCGAGCAGTGGAGTATTTATAATCCATTAAAACGCAAATATTATTTACCGAAATTCAATAATTGCTGTTTTCCCGTAGAAAATAGAATTTATCTAAGGTTGTTTTGTTCCCCCAATAATATTGGCAGAATTGATTGTTAACACCCAAATATTTATGCAAATCCTTTGAAAATTGATTTAGGTATTTTATTTGAAACTTGGATGCCGCATTGTACCGATGACTTTCGATTTCAAATAACTTTACGTAATAAATGTATTTGCTCAAAACTTTGGGTTTTTCAAACTTAAAAAAATGGATTTCTTCTTCCTCGCTTTTAAAACCATTTTTGATTACCAATTTTCTAATCTCGTCAAGGGCAAGTTGGCAGATACCAGCGGCAGTTTCCGCTTGAATTATTGAACTCTCTCGTTTTGATTTTAATTGATTTAATTCTTCATCCAGCTTTTGGATGATGTGATTGAGGGCTATTTGTTCCATGCTAATTGGGTTTTAATAAGTGTTTGACAATATTATTTTATACCGCTTATCTGCTTCGGTCAAGCAAGATAGCTTATCTAATTGATCTGCTGCAACTTAAAAAAACATAGATATATCAGAAGTGTGTAGCTGGAATGCGCTTACCTAGAGCATATTACAACTACAAATGGTTTATTCCACTTGATTAAAGCAGATAAGCGGTTATTTTATAATGCTAATTGTATTTTTAAGAACTCAACTTTACCTATTATAAATTGTCTCAATAAAAAATTTGAAAATTTCATAATTATATTTTATGTGAATATGAAATTTTGCTTCATTGTTTTTTCAAATTAAAGAACGATAATATTATACTCTAACGATAATTTAACCTAAGAAATCAACTGTTTTTCAGCTTTAGTTGCTCAATATTTTATTTCCTCACCCTTTATTTTCTGGAAGGTTTCAATCATTTCATTTAATTTTTTGGGGTTTCCCTTAGCCTGATTCTTTTGTTGACCGATATCATCAGAAAGATGATACAATTGAAATTCTGGCGAGTTACCCAATTCAATATTTGTTTTATTGTTTTTTGCCGTCCCTTTATAAGGAGGAATCATTGCCCAATCTCCCTTTCTCAATGCAGTTCGGGAACCAGCTTCCAGAATAAGTTCTTTACGTCCATCTTTTGATTTTCCCATAAAAGCATTGAGCAACTCCTGTCCGTCCGGACTACGTTTATTGCTTCCAACCAGTTCGGCAAGTGAAGACAAAATATCAATCTGACTTACCATTGCATCTGAAACGGCAGATGAAACTTTTCCATTCCAGTAAACAACAAAAGGAACTCTTGTTCCAGCTTCAAATAAACTGTATTTCCCACCACGAAGTGGCCCCCAGGGAGTATGATTTCCAAGTTTTTCAACCGCATCATCATAATAGCCATCATTCAATACCGGGCCATTGTCACTTGAAAAAATAATAAGAGTATTGTCAAGTATTCCCTCTTTCCGCAGTGTATTGATAAATTCACCAATACACCAGTCAGCTTCCACTATTGCATCGCCGCGAGGTCCCATTCCAGATAATCCCACAAATCTTTGATTTGGTGTTCTTGGTACATGGGGTTGCTGAAGTGCATAATAAAGAAAAAATGGAGCATCTTTATGTTGCTGAACGTACTGTTTTGCTTTTCCAAGGAAGGTATCAGCCATATTTTCGTCAACCCAAATGGCCTTTTCACCCCCTTTTATAAAACCGATTCTTGAGATGCCATTTAAAATGCTGCCGTTGTGCCCATGATGCCATTTCATTCTCAGCAATTCCGGGTTATCTTTTCCCGTAGGTTCACCTTCAAAATTTTTCCGGGAATTTACCTGAATAGGATCATCTTCTTCCAATCCAACTACATTCCCGTCCTCGATGTAAACAGTTGGAACCCTGTCCTGTGTGGCTGCCATAATAAACGAATAATCAAATCCAACCTGATTTGGACCGGGTGAAACTGTTTTATTCCAGTCCACATTCCCGTTTCCAAGACCCAAATGCCATTTCCCAACAATTCCGGTAGAATAACCATATTCTTTTAACAATTTTGGGATGGTCATTTGTGTGGTGTCAATTATCAGTGGTGCCGAACCTGAAAGTATTCTGGCATTTCGGTTACGCCATGGGTATTCTCCGGTTAATAATGCATACCGGCTTGGTGTGCAGGTTGCCGAAGAAGCATATCCGTTTGTAAAACGAACCCCGCCTTCAGCCAGTTTATCGATATTTGGCGTTTCTATTTCTGTTGCTCCATAACAACTTAAATCGCCGTAGCCAAGGTCATCGAGGTAAATAACAATAATATTGGGCTTTACAATTTCCCCTTTCTTGTTTGATTGGCTATTACAAGTAAGCGCTATTAATTCTGTCAGTAACAATAAGATTAATATTTTCTTCATCGTATTCTTAAATTTTTGTTTTACTTCATTGGTACATTTCAAAAATAAATGCTTCAAATTTCTGATGCTTTTTCAAAATAGGAAAGTGCTAATTATCAAATTAATTTATTCATAAAAAAATGCGGTTACCGGCACCATTTGATTTTCTATTCCAGGTCCGCTCCATTCAAAGTTCAGCATTGTTTTATCCTTTGATTTTTGAATATAATAAAGCCTAAATGGATGCATTCCTTCTTTTAAATTTATAATTCCCGAACGTTTGGTTCCGTTCTGGTATCCAAAATCTTCATCAATCACCAAACAATCATGAATCCGTAATATAGCTCCCGATCCTGATGTTAATGAGAAATTATAATCACCATCTTTTGGAATTCGAATATAACCAGTAAAATACAGGATTCCGTTTTTATTTTTTGTTTGAATTTGAACTGAAGGTTTTTCCGAATAACCTGATTCTGTCGGAGTCATTGAACTAATTTCAGGAATCCATGGGAACTCCCCTTTAAATAAACTCCATTTTACCCCTGGCGTAAGATTGTTTGCTTCCACCGCAGGTATCAATTCGTTATCGTAAGGTCTTGGAGCTTCCACATCTGGGCGTCTGGATTGAAGTACCTTATCTTTCATTTTTTGCTGTAAGGTAGCCATCTCCGGTAAGCCAGCCAAATTGTTTGATTCTTGTGGATCCTCTTTCACATTAAAAATTTGAAAATCATCACTATGCGACTGAATATCGTAGCGTAAACCCACCAAGTCACCAAAACGGATCATCTGCATTTGATTACGTTTGATACCCCTGTGTTCAGGAATAAAATCGGAATAACTGGCTGTTTTTCGTTTATGAAAAAATTCAACATAAATAAAACCTTCTTTTTGTTCTCCAACACCTGTAAGCGTTGGCATCAATGAAACTCCATCGCTTATTGCAGGAGCAGGCACACCGGCCATTTGGGCAAAAGTTGGCATCCAGTCGTATGATATACTTGGTGTTTCAACTATCTGACCGGCAGGAATTTTCCCAGGCCACCAAGCAATAACCGGCACCCTTACACCACCTTCCATACAATCGCGTTTCATTCCATCAAAAATGGCATAACTTTTAAAAAAGTTTGGAGTGTAGGGTTTGTCCTTTATGTACGATACATCTGCAGGACCATTGTCGGAAGCAAAAACAATCATAGTGTTATCATCAATTTTCAAATCTTTTAGCAACTGCTTAATATCTCCAACGGCATCATCAATTCTGCGTACACTTGTGGCTTGTCTTTTATATGCATCAGGCCAGCCAACTTCAGGTGTAGAAGGATCTGAATCTTCATCGTATGTGGCGGTTTCATAATCAGGATGCGTCCAAGAATCAACTTCGCCTGACGCTGTATTA
>CAYZBC010000095.1:0-16135 GCA_964476535.1 uncultured Maribellus sp. | reverse complement strand
ATTTTTCTTATTTAGACTGGCTAAGATTTATGCTTGATCCACCCTAATTTTTCACAGACCCCAGATTATCAACACTCTGGTGTGTTTTTGAGGTTTGACTAATTAACAAGTAAAAAGCCGTTCGTGTATGAACGGCTTTTTTATATAAAAGGGAAAAGGGTAGAATTCTATGGACGCTTTTTGAAGATGACTGATGATTTACAAACCCCTAAACACAAAACCAATCATAAATACAGAAATTACTACCCTTTATATTTTTGTCAATATCCAATAGAGAATATGGATTACAATAATTAAACCAATTTTATGATCCATTGATTTTTAGGTATTTGTGAAATAATTAAATATTATGTTATCTCATATTGGGAAATTATTTCAAAATCTTCCCAATTACGGCCCAAACGAAGTTTATAATGAATTAAATATAAATGAAGTGTTTAGCTTGAACCAATAACTAACGAAATTAAATATCAATTCATTTCTTTTCGCATAAATACCAAGAATCTTCCAATTTAACGGCTAAAGGTACATGTAAGCAAGTAGGATTTGATTGTACTGCAAATTTTTTGATAAATTTACAGCATATATAGACCTAAAAGAGATGAGAACAGTTTCAGGTAAAATCCTTGAAAAGTTAGGATGGAAAATAACCGGTGATTTTGCCGGTTTAAAAAAATCGGTTACAGTATTTGCTCCCCACACGGCACATATTGATGCCATTTATGGAAAATTAGGTTTTACGGAACTTGGGGTAAGTTTCAAATTCCTTTCGAAAAAAGAGCTCTTCTTTTTCCCAATGAACTTAGTAATGAAAAAATTCGGCTCTATTCCGGTAAGAGGAGTTAAGGGTAAAAATGCAATTTATCAGGCAGCAGATTTGTTAAACAGTGCAGAGGAATTGCACATTGTAGTATCCCCTGAAGGATGGATAAAAAGGATTATAAAATGGAATAAAGGTTTTTATTACATGGCACAAAAAGCAAACGTTCCGATTGTTGTTGGTTATCTTGATTATAACAAAAAAGAGATGGGCGTAAAAGGTATAATCTACGATACTTCAGATTTTAAAACGGTAATGAAACAGATTAATTTTTTCTACAAAGATGTTAAAGGTAAAAATCCGGAACAATTTGCACTTCAGGAAATTGATTAAAAAAATATAGCAATCAATTTCAAAATATCTTCAGAAATTTAATGTTAATGAAAACCCTATTACTATGGAATCCACCTTGTTTCCAAATCCGTTTTCAAAAAAAGGCTCAATCTGAAAATCTACTACTTCTTTCCTGAGTACCATGTTTTTTATTTTTGCCACTTTCACTGCATCAAAAAAATTCCATGTATACAATCCAATAAATGAAATCAATCCTGCTGTCATTAAAAATGAGCCAGAATCTGGATTACCTTGTGCCGCTCATTCAGATAAAGAACCAAAAACAACTAAATAGGAAGAAACAGCCATGCCCGCCGGAAACACTAATACTCTAATATAGTGCCCAGAATAAAAATGACCAACTCCTGGAATTATTGCCAGTGTGCCGGCAGCTAATGGATTATATTTATCCGTTAATTCGTAACTATACTTTTTAATATCGAAATTATTATTTTTGGTGCCACAAAAAGAAAATGATACTACAAAAATCCCCAGTAGAATTAAAGTTTTCATTTTGAGTAATATTGAATCATCACGAATTTACAAAATTCATTTTAATGTTTTGCACTATAATAAAACATCAAAATTTTCTTAGAATAATTATGCAGTTATATTTTTTATAAATTGCAGCCACCAACTATATTCTATTATGAAAGTCAGAAAAATTAAATTTATCCAAAGTTTATTTTTGTTTTTATTTATTGGAATTCAATCATGCTCCAATTTTTCCAGCAAGGCACAAGGTAAAGACAGCCCTCAATGGGGCGAAATGCATACGCGAAATATGATTTCAAATGAGACCGATCTGCCAACAAATTTTAATCCTGAGACTGGTGAGAATATTAAATGGTCTGTTTCAATCGGAAGCCACGGTTATGCTACACCTGTAATTTCGGGCGGTAAGATTCTTATTGGAGCTAATAATGCCGACGAACGCGATCCGCGTTTTGAAGGAGACCGTGGCACTTTGCTTTGTTTGAATGAAACAGATGGAAGTTTGTGCTGGCAACTGGTTGTTCCAAGAATTGAAGGAGATCGGCACAACGATTGGCCGATGATTGGAATTTGTTCGCCGCCAACCATAGAAGGAGATCGTGTTTATATACTTACCAACCGTTCAGAAATACTGTGTCTCGATTTAAATGGACAGGCAGATGGAAACGACGGACCTTTTCAAGGTGAAGGTTGGTTTATGGCACGGTCGGGTGAGTTTGCTTATGAAGTAACTTTGAACGATGCGGATATTATCTGGTGCTACGATATGAAATTACAATTGGGAATGAGTCCGCACGATTCACCACATGCTTCCATTTTACTCGATGGCGATTTTCTATATTTAAACACATGCAATGGTGTGGATTACCGCCACCTGCAAACCACTGGATTAAACGCACCAAGTTTGATTGCTCTTGATAAAAATACCGGAAGACTTGTGGCAAAAGACGATGAACATTTTGGTCCGCGCATTTTTCACTCTTCGTGGTCGTCGCCGGCAATGGCTGAAGTAAAGGGTAAAAAATTAATTTTTTACCCGGGACCTGATGGAATTTTATATGCTTTCGAGGCACTTTCCCAATCAGCATCACGCGAACCAGTTCAATCGTTTAAAAAAGTCTGGCAACTCGATTGCGACCCAACTGCTCCAAAAGAAAATATTCACGATTACCTGAAAAACAGAGAGGAAAGTCCAATTAATTTTATGGGAATGCCTGTTTTTTACAAAAACAGAATTTATGTAACCGGAGGCGGTGATATTTGGTGGGGGAAAAAAGAAGCCTGGCTAAAATGCATCGACGCATCAATTGGAGAAGAAATCTGGTCGGCTCAACTTGAACAACATTCAGCTTCAACACCGGCAGTTGCGAAAGGGCTGGTTTATGTTACCGACTGTGGCAAAAATTTGCATTGTATTGATGCAGAAAAGGGCAACTCGTATTGGAAACATAAATTAAAAATGGACTCGTGGAGTTCTGCACTTGTTGCCGACAATAAAATTTATGTGGGTTCACGCGGAAAAGATTTCTGGATTCTTGATGAAGGCAAGGAATTAAATATATTGGAATCAAAGATTTTAGACAGTTCTATCCATTCATCACCGGTTGCAGCAAATGGAGTACTTTATATATCAACTATGAATAAACTTTATGCAATAAAACAGGGTCTGACGAATTGAATGGTTGAACTTAGAATGCTAAAATTATACAATGCTTCAGATTATTTTCCAGGGTTTTTTTATTTTACAACTGAGGTGTGGAGATTTTTAGTTTCTACCGTCTAATTTCTCAAGTATTCATAATAATCAGCTAAACCCTTGCAGCAAACACGGTTTCCATATCCCGGTTAAAGACTGTTGATTTACTGTTTTTTAAGCGTACTTTGGTTTCAACAAAAGCCCCCAGAGATTGGGGTCGAAATGATTTTCAGCAAAACGGTTTTGCAGCAGCCAATTGCTACAAAATTTAATATCATTTTCGAATTTATTTTCATAACCCGCTTTTATCTTTTTGAATGATCCTCTCCATTTATTCTAATATTCTCCATAATTAGATTATCGACATTTTTTATGGTTGTTGGTTTTGCCGCACTATCTATAGTAATATTTTTAATTTGAATATTATTCAGGTGTTTTTGTTCCGATCCAATTAATGAAATTCCATAATCGCGGGTTGAATTACAAGTCACATTCTCAATAAAAATATTATTAAATGTTGGTGGACAACAGCTCCCTTCCTCTTTATAATAGGAATCGATCATGATTACTGATTCAGTAGCATCAAATTCAATGTTTCTGACATAGATACCACTTACCTTTCCGCCCCGGTCAAGGTTCCCTTTAATATAAATACCATAAATTACATTCCCGGCAAACGAGCAGTTTTCAACAAAAACATTATTCACACCGCCCGACATTTCGCTTCCCACAGCGAAGGCATTGTATCCGCCAAATTTGCAGTTTCTGATTATTATATTTTTTGATGGTCGATTTAGTGTTCGTGCTTCCAAATCCCGTCCTGCTTTAATTGCAATGTTATCATCATGGTTATTAAATTCAATGTCTTCAATCAAAATATTTTCCGATGATTCGGGATCAATCCCATCGTTATTTACATTTTGAGCATCGTATATTACATTTCTTACGATAATGTTTTTAGAATAAATTAGGTGTAAACACCAAAATGGAGAATCGGTAATTTTTATTCCATCTACCAGAACATTTTCACACTCGTAGAATTGAATTAAATGTGGGCGAAGCAGGTGACCTTCGCCAAATTTACGTTCTTCCAACGGGACATTTTCATTGTTCATTTTCCGGGAAAGAAGTTTGTCGTTGTTTTGATTTTTCTTCCATGTTGCCCAAGTTTCAGAAGCTTCGCCATCAATTTCACCTTTTCCGGTAATTGCAATATTTTTTTGCTGAAATGTGTAAATAAAAGGAGAATAATTATACAGTCTTGTTCCTTCCCAACTGGTAAGAACAGTGGGTAGATAATCTGCCGGATCGCTACTAAAAATCAGTTTTGAACCTTCCTGTAAATGAAGGTTTATATTACTTTTTAAATGAATTGGCCCTTTAACAAAAAAGACTCCGGAAGGTACTATTATTTTTCCGCCACCGTTATTTGAGCATACATTTATTACACTATCGAAGGCTGCTTTATTATCTGAAATGCCATCTCCTTTCCCTCCAAAATCGGTTAAAAAATATTCTTCTCCGGGAATAATAGGTTCAGTTATTTGGACTAAAATTGAATCCATTTTTCCCCAGGCTTCTCCTGTACTACTTTTCTCCTGTTGTGTGGTTTTATTTCCACACGACAGATAAATTATAATAGACAACAGTGTGATTAAGTAGATATGTAATTTTTTCATTTCAGTTAAATTAATTATTTCAGTTTTTATTGATGAATTTTCCGTTTCGTTTATATTCGTTTTTATTTATCCAAAGGAAGGAAACAAAGCTGGAAAGAAGCTGGAGTTTGTAATGAATTTTCTTTCAGCAAATCAGTTTCAGCACCTAAACGAATATTTCTATTTTTCTCATGATTTGCATTCTACAAACAATCTAATAACTTTACTTCAAAATTTCGATATTTTTTTGACTGTAAACCTAACTAATTCGATTATGGAAACATCAATACTCGTACTTATTGTTTTATTCGTTATCACACCAATTTTGGTTATTTATATTGAAGGGAAGTATGCAATACTAAAAAAAATAGGTGCCGTTTTAATGTGCTATGCCATTGGATTAATTATAGGAAACATTGACATATTGCCCGAAGGTGCGGATAAGTATCAGAATCTTTTAACGAGTATTACAATTCCGTTGGCTTTGCCGTTAATCCTGTTTTCAATGGATGTGAAAAAGTGGCTAAAAAATGCAGGTTCTGCATTTACTTCTCTGGCAATTGGGCTTTTTACAGTTCTGATTATGATTTTTATAGGCTACTGGATTTTCAAGGACAGTATCGATGACATTTGGAAAGTTTCGGGAATGCTTGTTGGCGTTTATACAGGCGGAACTCCAAACATGGCTGCTATGAAAACAGCATTAGATATACCGCAGGAGTTGTATATTTTAACCCATACCTACGAAATGATGCTGGGAGCAATTTACCTTGTTTTTATCCTTTCAATTGGCCAGCGTGTATTTTTATGGATACTTCCGGCATATAAATCACCCAATAAGGGAACTACTGTTCAGATGGGTCAGTTAAACCTCGAAGATGATTTTGAATCGTACGATGGTATTTTTACAAAAAAAATCTTTTTACCATTGCTTGGCGCTTTTGGACTTTCGATAGCTATTTTGGGGGTTAGTTTTGGTCTTAGCAGATTATTCTCCGAAGAATTTGCAAATGCAGCTATAATAATTTTTATTACCACTCTTGGAATTGCTTTCTCCTTTGTTCCTAAAATTAAGGCCATAAAAAAAACATTTCAACTGGGAATGTATATTGTTCTCATTTTCTGTTTAGCGGTTGCCTCAATGGCCGACTTGAGCAAATTGGCTGACATTTCGTTTTCGTTATTTTATTATGTAGGTATAGCAATGTTTGGATCACATATTTTACATGTTCTAATTGCGCGAATTTTTAAAATTGATGCCGATACAGTAATTATATCGGGTAGTGCATTAATATGTTCGCCACCATTTGTACCGGTTGTTGCAGCTGCGTTAAAAAACAAAGAGATTATTTTAACCGGAATGATAGTTGGAGTTGCCGGATATGCAATGGGTAATTATTTAGGAATTTTTGTTGCTTATCTTTTAAAATAAATTGAAGCTATTTCTTAATTGTCTTTTCGAATAGAGTGAGAAATGACAGAAATCAAACAAGTTTCTACAATTTCTGATAGTTCTCCATTACCTGTTCTAACATTTTTTTGGAATCGTTTATAACTTTTGTACGCCACTTTTCTGATGAAGGATTATACATTTCCATTAACGTGTTTTTTATTTTAATACTATCTTTTTCACTTTTGTACCCAAATTGTGCACCCTGGTTTTCAAGAATCATGTTGTGCAACGATTTTATCGAACCAACCGTTGTTGATGAATTTAAAGTACCATATTCAAAAACCATTGGTAGGTAAAATTTATCAGGTAAAAGTTTTCCAATAAAATCGGTAAACGAGCCATTAATTATGTAAAAATCATCCGAATCACCCCAATCAATTAGGTTATCCTCAAACATTTCACCAATTGTCGATTTTACTTTTTCATCGTCAATTGGGTTTGGGAAAAGATGCAAAGTCCCCCGTTCTCCGTAGCCGGTATGTAAATCAATATTAAAAACTGTTTCGTAGTTTTCAGCTTTTTCCTTAAAAACTTCTGCAAGCAATCCTAATTGAGGTTCAAAATCGGCGCCGCCAAAATAAAGTCCGGTTTGGTGTTGATACTGTCCTTGTAAAATGGCTTGTCTTAAACTTGACATCGACTCCTGTAATAATTTATTGATGGCTACCAACATAAAAAAACGGTTTCGTAAACTTCCTGAATTAACTTTCCATTCAGGATTTAACATGTCATACAAATCGTTATAGCCTGTATTTGCAGATGAAAACAGCGATTTGTCGGTGTCGCAATTTCGGTTAAAATCAATGTTGTTTTCGGTTACCCTACGCGTATATTTGAATCCATACGGATTCATGCTGTGAACCAATAAAACTCCAACTTCGTCTAATAATTCAGGCTGAAGAATTTCATTCATCAAAAGTTGTTGAACTGCGCTTCCAACATAACCCTCAACGCCGTGAGTACCAGAAGTTAGTATTAATAGTTTTTTTTGATTCTTTTGAGCTGGAACATAACAGAAATCAATTGTTAAATCGGAATCGGTTTTACCAGGAACAAATCGCGAAAATATCTGAACGCTATCAAATTTTCGCTTTAAATTTTCGGCTTGCAAACGAAAAGATGCGCGGCTTGCAACATACGAATCCTGAAAATATACAAGTTTTGATTGATCAACTTCAACCTCGGGATCGGCAGGAGAATAAGAATTTAAGCTCACATAAGTGTAACCCAATATTCCTGCAATTAACAAAATAATTACCAGTGCGATAATCTTTAGAAATTTTTTCATATTGAATTTATTTAAAGTAATTTATATCTTAATGTCAGCTTTTCCTTTCGGGTACAACAATTTATTTTATCACAAACTTCACGGCTCTATCCTCAATCATTTGCTGAAGCTCACTTAACAAAGCATGTTCATGACGGTCAATTATTCCATCTTCTGAAGCAATATTAATTATTTTATCGTATTCGTCACGGGTAATTTTGTGGTCTTCAATTGCTTTTTCAATCATCTCCCGTAATCTGATAGCGCTATCACTAATGTTATTTTCCATTTTATATGTTTTTATTTTGAATTGATTTTGTGTTTAAAAAACAAATTTTCAGACTAACAATTACATAAATTATTTGTGAATAAAAAGACTAAAGATGCTATCCCTGCACCGACAATGGGTCCCAAAAAAGGTATCCAGGCATACTTCCAATCTGTATTATCCTTATTTTTCAATGGTAGAAGAGCATGTACAATCCGGGGACCTAAATCACGTGCCGGATTAATGGCATACCCGGTTGTTCCGCCAAGACTCATTCCAATTGAGAAAACAACCAATGCAACAGGCAAAGCACCCAGTGAACCTAATCCTACTTTTGCACTACCTAAATTTTCATATTCAAGTTGTGGTAACGCAATTAATAACACGGCTAAAACAAGAACAAAAGTTCCAACCACTTCAGAAAAGAAATTGCTTTTATAATTCCTTATGGCAGGTGCAGTACAAAAACAGGCCTTTTTTGCACCTTCAGTTTTTGTTATTTTAAAATGATCGCGAAAAAAGAGATAAACCATGGTAGCACCAAACATTGCTCCCAGTATTTGCGATAATATAAAAGGAGCAACTTTTACCCAGTCGAATAATCCACTAAAAGCCAGTCCCAGCGTTACTGCCGGATTTAAATGCGCACCACTTATATCTGCTGTGGCAAGAACAGCAACAAACACTGCCATTCCCCAGCCGGCTGTAATAACAATCCAGCCTGCACCTTTACTATGAGTTTTATCTAAATTTACATTTGCAACCACTCCGTTTCCAAGTAATATCAAAATAAAAGTTCCTAAAAATTCTCCAAAAAGTTCATCCATAATACTCTAAATTATAGTTCAAAAAAATAGTTTTTAGCTACTGCTTTATAAGCTTTTACCTGATCACTTTTCCATTCTTCAGGTTGATTTAACTCTATTGCCATTATATCCGCCACTTCAGGAGCTATTCTCACACTTTCTCTGGCATCGAGAAACAGTGCCCGTGTACGGCGTGCCAACACATCTTCAACTGTTCGAGCCATCTCTTTTCGGACTGCCCAGGCAACTTGCGATTTATAAATATGCAGTTTTTCGCTTAAAAAACCTGCTAAGTTTTCTTCTTCGCCAATCGCCAAAACTTCTTCTTTATTCAAACCATAGGGCGCCAAAGGATCTGAATGAGGATCAATGTCCATACGAAATCCATGAATTGGTAAATGTTGAGTTATGCATTTTCTTTCGGGCAAACCACCCAACATAATTGCTTTTTCAATCGTGTCTTCGGCCATTTTCCGATAGGTGGTCCATTTTCCTCCAATAATGGTAATTAATCCTGTTACTGATATTAATATTTTGTGGCTCCTTGAAATTTCTTTGGTAGCTTTCTGCTCATCTTCGGGTTTTGCCAATGGGCGCAAACCGGCAAATACACTCAAAACATCTTTCCGGGAGGGTTGTTTTACCAAGTACTGACCAGCGGTTTCTAATACAAAATCTATTTCCGATTCCAGTGCCACTGGCTCCAGCGAATGTTTTTCAATTAATGTGTCGGTAGTGCCCACAACCACGTGGTTGTGCCACGGAACTGCAAACATTACCCGTCCGTCGGAAGTATGTGGAACCATAATTGCATGTTCGTTGGGCAAGAATGATTTATCTACAACAATATGAATCCCTTGACTTGGTGTTATCAAATCCTTTTTACCTGGTTCGTCCATCTGAATAACTTCATCTGCAAAAACTCCTGTGGCATTAATTACAACTTTCGCCTTAATCGAATACTCTTCTCCCGATTCCTGATCAAGCGCTTTCACTCCGCAAATTAAATCTCCTTCTTTTATTAAGCCGGTTACTTTACAATAATTGATAATTGTTGCTCCATAATCCACCGCTGTTTGAGCCAAACTTATTGCCATTCGGGAATCGTCAAATTGCCCATCGTGGTACACTACGCCACCTTGTAATCCTTCTTGCTCAACCGTTGGAATGGCTTCAATGGTTTCTTCGCGGGAAAGATGCTTGGAGGGTCCCAAGCCCAATTTCCCAGCCATTAAATCATAAACTTTTAATCCAACGGTGTAAAAAGGACCACCCCAAAAATCGTAAGCAGGAATAATAAATGATTGGTTGGTAACCAGATGAGGTGCATTTTTAAACATCAGTCCACGTTCTTTTAGTGCCTCAAAAACAAGTGAAACATCACCTTGCTGAAGATACCGGACACCGCCATGTACCAATTTTGTACTTCGGCTCGATGTTCCTTTTGAAAAATCAATTTGCTCCAACAACAAAGTTTTGTATCCCCGGGTTGCCGAATCAACCGCACAACCCAAACCGGTTGCACCACCCCCAATAATTACAATGTCCCAGTTTCTTCCTTTTTTGCCAATCTTCTTTTTGGCTAATTTTCGATTCATAATATTTTGTTTTTGAGTATTTACATTTTAATAAAATTTCCTGTGGGGAAAAGCGTATTTAATTAATGAGAATCGTACCAACCTTTACTTCTTTCCACTGCCTTTTTCCAATCAACAATTGCTTTTTTTATTTTGGAACTGTCTGATACAGGAATAAATTCTTTGTCAACTTGCCACTGTTGTTTTAGTTCATCAATATTTTTCCAAAATCCGGTTGATAATCCGGCTAAGTAAGCAGCACCAAGTGCTGTTGTTTCCGTAACTTTAGGGCGAACAACTTTTGTCTGAATGGCATCGGCCTGAATTTGCATGAGCAGGTTGTTTACTGCCGCTCCACCATCAACGCGCAATTCATTCAATTCAATTTCCGAATCTTTAACCATGGTTTCAATAACTTCCAAAGAACGAAATGCAATTGCTTCCAAGGCAGCACGCGCAATGTGTGCTTTTCCGGTGCCTCGACTCAATCCAATAATTGCTCCGGTTGCATATTGATCCCAATGTGGAGCACCCAAACCAACAAATCCCTGCACAAACGAAACTCCGCCATTGTTTTTCACTTCGCTGGCCAATGCTTCAATTTCTGATGAGGATTGAATAATTCCGAGCTGGTCGCGCAACCATTGAACTACCGCACCTCCAATAAAAATGCTGCCTTCGAGTGCATAGGTTACTTTATCGCCAATTTGCCAACCAATTGTGGTTAATAGCTTGTGTTTGGAAACAATTGGTTTTTCACCGGTATTCATCACTACAAAACAACCGGTTCCGTAAGTATTTTTCACCATTCCTTCTTCAATACACATTTGCCCAAACAAGGCTGCCTGCTGGTCGCCGGCAATTCCGGCAATTGGGATTTCAACTCCAAAATGTTCCTTAGATGTAAAACCATATTTTTCGCTACTCGGTTTTACTTCTGGTAGAATTTCAACAGGAACATCAAGAATTTGCACTAATTCTTCATCCCACCGTAACGTTTGAATGTTGTAAATCAATGTCCGGCTGGCGTTACTTACGTCTGTAATGTGAAGATTGCCGTTGGTCAGTTTCCAAATTAACCAGGTATCAACAGTACCAAATGCAAGCTTCCCTGCTTTTGCCAAGTCGCGTGCACCTTCAACATTGTCGAGAATCCATTTAATTTTTGTTCCTGAAAAATAAGCATCTATTACCAATCCCGTTTTTTCAGAAATGGTTTTTTCCAATCCTCTTTCTTTTAATTCATCGCAAAATCCTGCTGTTCGACGATCTTGCCAAACAATTGCATTGTAAATGGGCTCTCCGGTTTCCCGATTCCATATAATGGTTGTTTCGCGTTGATTGGTAATTCCAATACCCGCAATTTGGGAAGGCAAAATTCCCACTTGTTTAATTACATCTTGTGCAACTTTTAACTGCGACTCCCAAATCGCCACCGGATTATGTTCTACCCATCCGGCTTTCGGATAAATCTGCTCAAATTCCTGTTGCGACGAACCAACAATTTCGCCTGAATGATTAAAAATAATTGCCCGATTACTGGTTGTTCCGGCATCGAGAGACAGAATGTATTTTTGCATATTTTAGGTTTTATTTTCTTAAAAAGAGTTACTGTTTTAGACTTGCTGAAATTACCATATTATTTTTAAATTAACGAGTTGGGAAGAAGTGTTTTATATAATTAAGAGAGATTTATTTCAACTCTTTTCAACAAATAAATACGGTTTTAGGGTTCAGCATAATTATTTTGTGTTGCTTGATTACGAAGCTGGAAATTGCAACGTGTTTCATAAAAGCCAATAAACCGGGAAAATCTTTTTAAATTTGCCCTCCGAAATAAAGGAAATGAATATTAAAACAAACAAGGTTGTATGTTTTTTCGTAGCAGCGAGATAAATCACTCCAAAACCTTGACTACCAGCGCCTTATTGACTGCAAAGTATTAAATAAAATACATTTCCCTTCTTAAACAAATACCCTTTAGAATGAAAAGAATCCAACATGAATTAGAAAATAATGGTTTATTGAGAATATATTTTAACGAAATACTACAACGAATTAATAAGAAAGACAAAAGAAGTGTGAGTTCGTGGTGTAGAAAAAATAATGTTGAAATTTACAATGATTGCTCTGGAAAGTTTGTTATTGAAGCCGAATTTAATTTTGCTTATAACCAACCAATAATAAAGAGATACAAGGAAAAGCATGGTGAGAACTGGGTGCAAATGTATGAATTGTGTCAAGAGAATAAATTACATCTGGCAGATTCAAACAATGAAAGAATTTCTTCACATAGAAGATATAAACCAAAAAGTAAAGCGGCTAAAGATTTTTTTAAAGAATTTAAATGAAGAATGATTTAGAATACCAAGCATTAGCACCAGCAAGCAAAGAAAAAATATCCGATAAAATATCTAATAAATAATATTTAAACGGTCACTTAGAAAATCTTTATAAATTTGCTCTCCGAAAGAACTAATATGAACATAAAAAAGAACAAAGTTGGAGTAATTGGAAGCGGTAGTTGGGCTACAGCCCTTTCGAAAATGCTACTTGAAAATGTTGAAACCATTAACTGGTTCTTCAGAAAACCAGAAACGGTTGAGCAGTTTGAAAAATTCAAAAATAACCCAAGATATTTAAGGAGTGTTGAATTCGACACCAACCGGATAAATTTCTATAATGATATTAATAAAATTATTGAAGAATCGGATATTCTGGTTTTTGCCATACCATCTGCTTTTTTGCCCACTATTTTAAAAGACCTTAAAACCGATTTAAGTCAGAAATATATTCTGTCGGGAATAAAAGGTATTGTTTCCGACGAAAATCTACTGGTGGTTGAATACCTGAATAAATTCTTTAATGTTCCGTTTGAAATGATGGGAGTACTCGCTGGACCGTGCCATGCAGAGGAGGTTGCGCTAGAAAAACTCTCGTATTTAACCGTTGCCAGCCTTGATGAAGACAAAGCCACAAAATTTGCAAAATTAATAAAAAGCAACTACATATTCACTTCTGTTTCAGACGATATTTGGGGAACTGAATATGCATCGGTTATTAAAAATATTATTGCCATTGCTGCCGGCATCACTCACGGATTGCGATACGGCGATAATTTCCACGCTGTTTTAATTTCCAATGCAATCCAGGAGATTAAACGATTTGTTGATACCGTTCATCCCATTACCCGCGACATAAAAAGTTCGGCATATCTTGGAGACTTGTTGGTTACCGCTTATTCACAATTTAGTAGAAACAGGCAGTTTGGGACAATGATTGGGAAGGGCTATCCCGTAAAAACGGCTCAACTAGACATGGACATGATTGCAGAAGGTTATTTCGCTTCCCGATCCATTCATGAAATAAATACAAAATACAACGTTGACATGCCCATTTCGGAAGCGGTTTATAAAATTTTATATGAAGGTGTTTCTCCAAAAATGGAGATTGCTCGGTTGACTGAGAAGTTGAGTTAATAAAAACCGTGTCCCATAATTCCGCCATTTCTTATTCTTGAGATTTATACAAATTAGAGTAACTTTAAGTTTTATAAAATAAGTTGCCTCTTTTCATCAAGATAAAACAATGCTTTCTATTTTTACAAAAAAAATCAATAGTGAAAAAGTTCTCTCTCGATAAAAATAAAATTCGTGTTTTATTGCTTGAAGGAATTCACGAATCAGCGGTTAATGAATTTAAAGAGGCCGGTTATACCAATGTAGAATACATTAAAACTGCGCTCGACGCAGATGAATTGGAACAAAAAATCAAAGATGTTCACATACTTGGAATAAGATCGCGAACCAATCTTACCCGGGAAATATTAAAAAAGGCAAAAAAACTATTTGCTGTGGGATGCTACAGTATTGGCACAAACCAGGTTGATTTAATATCAGCCAAACAACTTGGGATCCCGGTTTTTAATGCGCCGTTTTCAAATACCCGGTCGGTTGCCGAATTGGTAATTGCTGAAATTATTATGCTGATGCGCGAAATCCCCGCAAAAAATGCGGCAGCTCATCAAGGAACCTGGTTAAAAGCTGCCCGAAATTCCTTTGAAGTGAGGGGCAAAAACCTCGGAATCGTCGGTTACGGACACATCGGTTCGCAGGTCTCTATTCTGGCAGAGGCAATGGGAATGAACGTATTTTATTACGATGTCGAAAAGAAACTCAGCTTAGGAAAAGCAACAGCATGTAATTCCCTTGAAGAACTTCTCCGTATTTCGGATGCAGTTACTTTGCATGTTCCTGAAACCGAGCTAACGGCGAACATGATTTCGGCACAGCAACTTGCACAAATAAAAAAAGGTTCACTGTTTATAAATGCTTCAAGAGGTTCAGTTGTTGATTATGTTTCGGTTGCCGAAGCATTAAAAGACGGCCGATTAGCAGGCGCGGCAGCCGATGTTTTTCCAAAGGAACCCGCTTCAAACAACGAAAAATTTGTTTCGGTACTCCAGAAATTCGATAATGTTATTTTAACCCCGCACATTGGGGGAAGCACTTCCGAAGCACAGGAGAATATTGGTTCCGAAGTTACTGAAAAACTAATTCGCTACAGTGACGATGGATCTACAATCGGGACTGTCAATTTTCCACAGATTTCGTTACAACCAAACCAAACGAAAAAACGCTTTTTGCATATTCATAAAAATGTTCCAGGTATTCTAAACGAGATTAATTCTGTTTTTACTGAAAAAGGAATCAACATTGCTTCTCAATTTCTGCAAACTGATGCAGATATTGGCTATGTAATAATTGATATAGAAAGCGAATTAGGTAAAGTTGTTTTACAAGAACTCAAAAAAATACCCCACACAATAAAGGCGAGGATATTGTATTGAACGAGCGAGGCAATTTCCGAATCGCCATTTTTATAAATAAATCGCGATTCGGAATTCGCGAAATCCTATCGCATTTCTTTGTATGAATTAATCAACCCATTTGTTGAAGCATCGTGCGTGGTTACTACGGTTTCGTTTATCAGCTCCGGCAAAATTGTATTTGCCAATTGTTTTCCCAATTCAACTCCCCACTGGTCGAAACTAAAAATATTCCAAATTACACCCTGAACAAAAATTTTATGTTCGTACATCGCAATTAATGCGCCGAGTGTACGAGGTGTCAATTTTTTCATTAAAATTGAATTGGTTGGAATATTGCCCATAAAAATTTTAAAAGGAAGCAATTCTGCAATTTCCTCTTCCGACTTGCCCGTTTCCTTTAATTCCGCAGTAACTTGTTCTTCCGTTTTTCCAACCATCATCGCTTCGGTTTGTGCAAAGAAGTTAGCCAACAATTTTGGATGATGATCGCCTAACTGATTATGATTAATTGCGGAAGCAATAAAATCGCAAGGAATTAACTTTGTTCCCTGGTGAATTAACTGGTAAAAAGCATGCTGACCGTTTGTTCCCGGTTCGCCCCAAATAATTGGACCGGTTTGATAATCTACTTGTTCTCCGTTTCGGTCAACCGATTTTCCGTTGCTCTCCATGTTTCCTTGCTGAAAATACGCTGAAAAACGGTGCATGTATTGGTCGTAGGGTAATATAGCTTCACTTTCGGCTCCGTAAAAATTATTGTACCAAATTCCAATCAGCGCTAAAATTACAGGAATGTTTTTATCAAACTCAGTTTCGCTGAAGTGCTTGTCCATGGCGTGTGCACCTTCCAATAACTCAATGTAATTTTCGAAACCTATTCCACAAGCAATTGAAAGTCCGATTGCCGACCACAACGAATATCTGCCACCCA
>CAYZBC010000094.1:0-16136 GCA_964476535.1 uncultured Maribellus sp. | reverse complement strand
AGACAACTGACAAAGCTCCAAGTGTAGTTAAGGTTGCTGCTAAAAGAGAAATAAAAACCCGCAATCCTTTTTGCTTTTGCAGGTGGCTCACCATAATAATACTGTTGTCAATAATTATCCCGAAAGAGACTGTTATTCCGGCCAGCGAATAAATGTGGATTTCAACTTTCAGCAAATAATAAAAAACGGCGGCAATTAGCAAGTTGGCGGCAAGTGAAATAAATAGAACGCCAAGAATCCGAAAAGAACGGCTGACTGCCAGCACAAAAAGCAAAAGTATAAGCAATGAAAACAGGGTCCTCAATCCAATTTTTGAAAGTTCATCACGAATAAATTCGGTGCTATCGGACGCAACCTGAACGGAATATCCTTTGGGAAGCTCCGATTGAATATTTACAAGTTGCTCGTGGACATTGTTTGCCAGTTTTACCTGATTTTCTCCTTGCGATGCATAAACTACCAGATTAATGGTGTTTTTCCCGTTAATGCGATAATACGATGTTGGCGGTTTCTCTTTTAGTTTAATTGTGGCAACATCCGAAAGTTTTACAATCCTTCCGTTTTTATTCGAAATGGGAAGTTTTCCCCATTTTGTGGGTTCGATGTATTGCGTTGTGGCTAATACCGGAATGGAAGAATTACCGATGTCTTTCTGATTTCCCAGGAACATTTTTTCGCCCAACCGGTTAATAACTGAACTTATTTCGGAGGGTAATATCTGGAAGTTTTTTAATAATTCAGGATCGTAACAAACCTCCCATTGGTTTGGAGTAGCACCAAAAAGCGAAATATCAGCAATTCCCTCTATTTTTAACAGCTCTGGAATTACCTGTTGCTCTGCAATATTTTTTATGTAATGGGTAGATGAATTAGCATTTAATGTAAGCACCATAAAAGAAACCTGATCTTCTTCCTGTTCAATATTGGTAGTAATCTCGGGATAACTCATTTCGTCGGGCAGATTGCTTCGGAGTTGCCTGATTAATGTGGAAACTTCATACCGTTTTTGGTTTAAATCAACAGTTTTATCAAACTTAAGAATTACGTTTCCATTTCCAACCGATGAATTGGATTCAATGGATTCAATCTGGCTGATTTTCCCAAGTACCCCTTCAATTTTTGAAGTTTCCTGCTCAATAACTTTTGGCGAAGCATTTGCCCACGTAAACCGAACAGTCAGTTGTGGCATGTTCCTACTTGGTTTAAACCGCACATCCAACAATGGGATAAACGCCATTCCAATAATCATAAGTGCCATAAACACCACGATTACGGAGAAAGAAGAAAATACTTGTTTTTTTTTTGCCTTTTGCACAGGTTTGGTTTTTGTTTTGCAATTTAACAAAAAGGGTGCCTTTTAAGAGGGAAAAATTATTTTATCTTTTTAAAAAATCGTCCCCAATGGAATTTACCATTGTGGTAATTGAATAGAATAATGTTTGCTTTGCCAATGATGTTTTCTTCAGGTACGAAACCCCAGTATCTGGAATCGTATGAGTTATATCGGTTATCTCCCATCATAAAATAATAGTTCTGCTTAAAAGTGTAATAATCAATTGGTTTGTCTTTATCATACACTGAAGTGCCTTCCAAAGAATAATTTTGCCTTTCAAATTTTTCTAAAACCTTCTTGTATAGTATATAATTTTCTGTTTTAAGTTGTATGTTCATTCCATTTTTGGGGATTACTACTGGACCAAAATTTTCAAATGTCCAAAGAAATTGATTATTATGTGGATAAGATTGAGGAACACTATCTGGCTCAGAAACAAAATATTTAATAGAATCAACACACAATGTAGCTGTAACTTTTTTGTACTGTTTCCAATTGAGGACAGTTTCATGATTTTGTGATTTTTTACTATAATAATGACAGAAGTAAGACAGTTTTAAACTATCAATTAAGGCCATAAATTTAGCATCATCGTTTACCCAAATACGATATTTCATTTTGGCTTTTGCAGGTAATTTGATTTTCTGACAATCACAAAAGACCTCACCATTTATCACTTTTATTTCTTCACCTGGTAAACCAATACATCTTTTAATAAAAAAACCACTCTTCTTTTTTGGGGAATTAAAAACGTATATATCCCCACGTTCTATGTTTAAAAATGTTTTTATACTTTTATTCTTAGGCCATGTAGCGTCTGCTTTGTAATAGCCTTTTTTGATTTGATAAATAAGCAAATTGATCCCAGAAAACTCAAAAAAAGGATTTGACACAATACGTGTTCCATGGTTTAATTTACTTATAAGCACATAATCTCCTGTATGCAAAGTATCTTCCATTGAATCGCTTGGAATATAATAAATTTCAAAAAAAACTCTCGTACTTAAAGACATTAAGAAAACAATAAACAATAAAACGGATATTGAGCTTGTATATTTACAAGAAACCAATTTTTTATTTTTTATTGAAGAAAACGACAAAAGTGTACCCCCAAAGAGCTGTATTCCAAAGCAAAACCAAGCCAAGCCAAAACCTAATATGAAGATAAAAAGAAGAAAAGATAATATAATTTGTATCATTTTAAAAGCTATTTCCAACCAAAACTTCATTGTTATCAATTGGTTTAAATGTGTGATATATCTCGTTAAAAGTCTTATCTATTCAAAACAAGATAGAGAATATTATTCTGTCATAAATTATCACTTTTATGCCCAACTATTTGCAGCTATCAGAAATTTATGTTTTAATTGTTTAATGTAAATGGGGAATTTCAAGAATGACGTATTAAAAGTATGACTGTTGTATTTCTGGATAGTAGTGCAAAATATGTCATTTAACTGTTATTGTCGCTTTTAGTGTTATTAGAAGACAGTCTTTTCTTTATTTCTTTTATATATATCTCTTTTATTCCTTTAGAATAAACAGGACTCCCTAAAACTATAATATTTCTATTTTTGTCTGTTAAAACAGTTTCAAAGTTTATGTCTGATGTCATAAAATTATTGTTCTTTACAAACTCATTATTTTTATCTAGAAATAGTGGATATCTAAAATCCTTAATCTTTCCAGTTTCGCAAAAGTATTTTATCAATTCAAAGTTATCATCTGAACTGCAAATTAAAATTATGGGAACTTTATACTTATTAAATTCGGGAATTAGCTCATTCCATTTATTAATATCCCCAATACAAGTTCCACAAGATGCATCGACTCTAGAATAAATTTGATATTCAGAGTTAAATATATTGCATTCATCTACCAAATAATTTGAAAATGGTGTATATACTTCCAGATTTTTGGGAAGATTTAGTTTTTCATTAAGAGTATTATCAATCACCGATTCAAGCAACTTGATTTTATCTGTTTTTTGCTTTTTTTCATTACACGATAACACAGTAACAATACAAAAAGAAAAAAATAAAATTCTTATACTATCTCTTGTCATCAGGTTTTAATTAAATTATATCCGCTTTAATAATGAAACCAGTATCCGCATCAAAGGAATATATAGTTTTGTTATCTTTAGATACCGCTATCCCTCTAATACGCCTATCTAGATTTAGCTTTTTGACTGGATTACCCTCCCAATCGTAAATAAACACAAATTTACAGTAGTTCATGTCATTTCTCTCAGCATAGCTTAATCCAGAATATGCCAAATATATGTATTCGTCTGTTGTTGCTCCTGCCAGAAAGGTCTTTCTTATGTCTTTATTTTTCTCCATATAATTATAATTTTCTGATTCTATTCGGGCAACCTTAAAATTCAAATCCACCAAGGAAGGGCCTTGCACTGCTATATTCGTAAATGGTTTTTTTGTATCATATATTTCAAGCACATCGGTATATAAATATGATAATGCTATTTTATCTCCTAATGGTTTTATATGAAAGAATGAATGATAAGCATCCTTTAGTGCATCAATGGGCATTTTAGGGGGTATATATTCAAACTCTCCAAATTCGTCTAATTCTTTTCCTGAAAAATCTTTTTTTTGAATTTTATATGGAGTGTTAAACATCCCGCATCCCCAAAAAGTACAAGAATCTATAAGCGCAATTTGATAGAAATGATCTTTTATTGGATATGAGCTAAATAATTTATCCTCACATTCATCATTCAAAGCAATTGATTTGTCTATTAAGAAGATTTTTTTTAGAGTAACATCATATACCCATACTTTATTTTTAGTAATTCCTGTGCAACTTCCCCCATAAGCCTCACCGGGTCCCCTGCCTTTATTTAAGTAACCCCTGGAAAATTTATTATTTTTCAAGTCGTAATTATATATGAATGACTTGATATTTTTACTGCGGTTAAATATTATTAAAGTAGAATCAACTAATTGTAAAGTTCCAGGTATACCCTCTTTATACTCTATTAGGTCATTAAATATGATATTTGTTTCTTCAGGGAAGGTCGAAAAAGACAAAATATTGTCGTGTAAAATTACTTTATCGTTTTTGCTATTACAAGCCATAAAACTTACAACTATAAGGTAGCAAGAAAATGATAAGATTCTATACGTAGTTCTATTTTTAAAAAAAATCATTATTTAGAAATTTATTTTGGTTCAATTATTTAATAATATAGAGTTAGGATAAGACATTCCTTATCCTAACTCTAATATTCAATACTGGTTTATGCCAATATAAACCAATACCAAGGAAACTTATTCAGGTCAAGAGTCACCGCTTTTACAGTGATGAAACCAAAAAGATGGATCGCAATCATAAATGACTTCACCATAGATATGACATTCATCCAATTCGTCATTATCACAACCATTCGGTTGGGCTTCAGCAACATTTGTTACTGCCAACCTTGCCAAACTTCTACTTAAACTTGTACTATTACCTAGTTTAGTATTTACAAAAAAAGCTATTGCTGACGCAGCAATAATTAGAATTCCAATTTTCATTTTCATAATTTCATTTTTTATTAAATTTTTAAAAGTAAAATATTCTCATCATATGAGGGCAAATTACAAGTAGGATTAATTTTAGAATGGCATAATAACCATCATACCGGAATTAATTCCGGTATGATGGTTATTATGTATTTTTTATATCTTTGTCACATCACCTCCTTTCTAAGTTAGGTGGCAAAACGGGGCAGCAAACTAATTTTACTTTAGCGGGTAAATGTATGCCGCCCTTTTTGTTTTGCCCGGTTTTACAAATTTATATTTATACTCATTTTGCCATTTCAATGCAATCGGGTTAAACAATTATACTTTTCAATATTAACTGCAATTGAAATTTGTTGAATTAACTTCCAGGGCTATATTTTTTAAAATGAATTTGCACTATTGTGTTATTAATTTTACGAGTTTTAAAGCGTAAGCAAGTTACGCATATTTTAAATAAAACAATGGCTTTTTTGTAATTTATAATTATTCCACATATGTGTATAAGTTCTACTTATATGATTTTATGCTAAGATAATTCAGCTATTAATGAATAATTAAATCAATAAGCTAAAACCTTCTTTTCAATATATAATACATCAACGGAATAAAATACAAACTCACAAATGTCCCCACGAACATTCCGCCAATAATTGCCAGCGCAAGTGGTTTTTGCAATTCAGCCCCCATTCCTTTTTGGAAGAGGAAGGGAACCATTGCCAGGATAGTAGTAAGACTTGTCATAATAATTGGTTTTAATCGTCTCCGACCGGCTTCCATTATCGAGCGGATTAATGAATTTCCAGCATCACTCAACTTATTAATAGTGTCGATTTTTAGTATAGAATCGTTGATAATAATCCCTGCCATTACAATTATTCCGATGGCGGACATGATGTTGATACCGGCTCCAAAAATCTTTAGAAAAAGAAATGCCCCAAACAAATCGATGGGCACTTCAAGCAAAACAATTATTGGTAAAACAAACGATTCGAATTGTGCAGCAAGTATAAAATAGAGCAATAACAAACTCACTCCAATTATTAAAAGCAGTTCGTTTATCATTTCACGATTCGAAAGTATTGAACCACCAAAACTTAAATCGAAACTTTTATGGCCGGTTGAAATTTCTTTTAGTTTGCCGCTTACATTTTTAAACTCTTTTGGGTTTATATCGAGCAAAACAGGAAAATACTCACTGTCTTTTCCCGAAACGATGGATTTTAATCCTGTACCAGAACTAACTTTCACTAATCCTGAGAGTGGGATTCGCTCCCCATTTCTGTTTTTAATGGTAATGTTCTGTGTAATTTCGTAAACCGATTGAAAAGTATTCCCAATACTCACCGGAACAAACATATTGTTGTCGTTAATAGTAAAAACGGTATTTACATTAAACGCACTTTTAATCTCGCGATAAAGTTCATCGTTGTCAACCTGGTAAAACATAAGTTTCTCAGGATTGGTTTCCAAAAGGATAAGATTTCGTGTAATCAGTTTCGATTTTAATTCTCCCTGATATTCACTTTGCAAATCATTTAAAAGAGCAGTAAGTTCCGCAAGATAGTTTTGATCACCCGGATGAAAATGGGAAAAACGGGCAATGAGAGGAGCTTCAGTTTTTCCAAATGCCAGGTTAAAAAGATTTTCTGATTCGCTGAAACTAAAATCAGCTGCGGGGTAATTGTTTTCAAGATATTTGGCAAGTTCTAAAATAAGTTCACTCAATTCGGATGGAGAGCTTGATTTTATAAAGAGTTTATTCTCCGATGTTCCTGATTCTTCGCCACTATTCAAAAGGTATTGTTGCTTTCCGGCTTCCTCAATAATATATTCTGGTTTAGTTTCTATGTTAGAAAACAATTTGTTTACTCTGATATTATTTTCATCTAAAGTAACCGGTTCATTCCAATCGATTTTTAAAACGGTTTCTTCCTGACTCACTTTTGGGAACCTTGAAGTCTCCAATACCTGCCATAATACGGCTGCCCCGGCAAGTAATAAAACAACAATCAACATTGACAGAAATTGACGACGAAGAACAAACTTTAATCCGGTTTCGTACCAATGGAAATAGCGTGGATAACGAGCCTTTTTTACCTGGTTTCCTTGTTTTCTGTAGAATAGCCTGTATAAGGTAGGAAGCAATGTAACCGAGACAATTAATGATACTATTAAACCAATTGAAACGGCAACTGCCTGATCGAAAAACAGTGCCCCCGCCATCCCTTTCATAAAAATGAGTGGAATAAATACAGCACAGGTAGTTAAAACGGAACTTATCAAAGGGCGGATAACTTCGTTGGTTCCGTTTTCGCAGGAAGTTGAGAGAAGTTTGAGGGTTTCGAGCTTTGAGTTTCGAGCATCGAGCTTTGAGTTTTGAGCTTTTTTTGTTTCTAATGTTTTTTGGAATCTGTGTAATTGGAAATTGCGCTGTCGGTGTTGTGTAATATTATCTATTACAATTATAGAGTTGTCAATCATCATTCCAACACCAAGAATCAGACCTGATAATGAGATTATATTTATTGAAAGTCCGGTGAGATAGAAAAGAAAAAGTGAAAGAAGTAATGAAACCGGAATGCTAATCCCAATCAGCCACGGGGCTTTGTGTTCGCGTAGAAAAAGAAACATTACGAGAAACGCCAGTAGTCCGCCAATTAGCAAACTTTGACCGAGGTTGCTAATGGAGTATTCCAATAATTTTGACTGGTCGCGGGTGATTGAAAAATCGAGATCGGGATAATCTTCTTTAAAATGGGAAACCAGAAATTCTAGTTCTTTTTTTAACCCGGCCATTTTTGCATCCGACTGTTTAATTACAGCTAAACTAACGGCATGGTTAGTATTGAATTTTATGTTTCCCTGTGGTTTTTGTGGCTGCAAACTAATGTCGGCAATATCTTTTAACAATACCACTTTCCCGTTTAAATTAACCGGTACGTTTTCAATATCTGAAACATCGCGCAACCTCGTATTAAATCGGATGTTATATTGATACTGCCCATCACGAATTAGCAGGTTGCCCAAATCAATGTTGTTTTCATGAAGAACCTGCTCCAATTGCGAAATGGAAAATGCCCCGTTTTGCAAGTAGGCTTTATCGGGAGTAATTTTAATTTCGGGATATTGCAAACCGCTCATGTCAACAAGGGCAACCTCAGGAAGTTGTTCCAAACGTTTGCGGATTACCTGCCCGGTAAAATTACTCAGCTGCAAAAACTCTTCTTTGTTCCCGGTTAATGTTTCTTCCTTTTTGTTGACCATAAGATAAAACACGGGAATATCGGAAGCACTGGCACGGATAACTTCCGGGCGGCGCATGTCACGCGGAAGGAAATTCATGGCTTTATCCACTTTCTCGTTTACCTCCACCGAAGCCAAATCAATAGGAGTACCATGTCGAAATCGAAGTTCTACCCAGGCGGTACCATCACGGGTTTCACTTTTCAGCGATTCCACATGGTTCACCTCTTTTAATAGGTTCCGAATTGGTTTAACCACTGTATTTTCCAATTGTCGGGCTGGCATTTCTGAAGCAGGCACACGAATGGATATTACCGGTATATCGATATCGGGCATTAACGAAACAGGAAGATTGGTGGTAGTTGCAATACCAATTAATAAAAAGGCTAAAAATGCCATTACTACTGCTACCGGACGGTGGATTAGGAATTTTACCATGTTTCAGAGTTTAATGGTTCGAAGGTTTGAAGAGGTTTGATAGTTTGATAATTCATCTGCCCGATTGTTTGATAATGGTTTGACTTTAGTTCTATGGTTCGAAAGTTCGATTGTTTGAAGGTTCGACAATAGTTCGAAAATTCGAAAGTTTGATTGTTCGACAATAGTTCGATTGTTTGATATTGTTGTTATTTATATTTGTTTCCTTTCATGTTGCTTCTTTTTAAATATGTCATAAAATTTTTGATTTTTATACTTTTATCAGCCAACTTATTATAAATTGTATTGAATTCAGTTTCAGAAATATATTGCCGGTCGTGTGCCCTAATTAGTTGCGATCTAGTTTCTCCACACGAACCTTTTGCTATTGATAAAAATTGACTAAACTCTTTATTCCCTTCACGTTCAAAGCCCTCAGCAATATTATCCATAACTGAACCCGAAGAATTATTGATTTGCCTGACAAGCCCAAAATCCTTACTAAATTCTTTATAATTAATAATGGTATAAATGTCTTTACAAATTTCCCTTGCCAATTTCCATATTTCCAAATCTTCAAAATTATTGATAGTAACCATTTCTATCGTTTAACTGATTTGTTTTATTTTGTCTTGTTCGAAAATTGTTTGAATTTGTTCGATGTTGTTCTTTCAAATGCTCAAACTACTCGAACTATTTCAAACTTCTTCAACCTCTTCAAACCTTCGAACCTTTTATTTCATCTCTACTTCCGACTCATGTGCCAAATTCAAATTATTGGAAATAATAACTGTATCACCTAATTCTAAAGTAGCACCTTCAGCAGCAACTACCGAATATTGGTTTTCGTTTTCATCAAGTACGTTTATGTAGGTCCAATAAGCTGTACCATTTCCGGTATAGCGAAAAAGCACCTCGCGGTTTTGCCTCAAAACAACTGCTTGTTTTGGTATAACGAGTTGACCGGTAATGGCCCTTTTAATACTCACTTTTACATTCATGCCTTCCAGATAACCGCCGGGATTAATTACTTCTGCTTTCAACCATGCTAATCCGTTTTCGTCGATGCGCGGGTTAATTTCTGTAATTGTGCCAGTTGTTAGCTTAGCTCCTGCAATTGGAGAAACAGAAACTTTCTGACCGGTACTTACCTGGCTAATTTCTGTTTCTAAAAGTGGAAATTCGATGGTAAAACGATTGTCGTTTATTAAGGTGCAAAATGGTTTTGATAGATCAGCTTTTTCGAAAGGCTTTTGTTTTAGCCCTTCTACTTTACCCGAAAACGGAGCTTTTAATACTGTATTTTCCAATTGATAAGTAGCCTCTTCCAATTGAATTTTTGCCTGGTTGAATCCCGATCGGATATTAGCAATTTTTAGGTGCTCCTCAGAAATTTTAGAACTGCCATTCTTATAACCCATACTTAACAACGCATCTAACTTGTCAATTTCAGCTTTCTCCAAACTCACCCGAGCTTTCCTCAGGTTAAATTGGTAGTCCTGGTTTTGCAGTTTAGCAAGCTCGGTTCCTTCCGAAACTAACTTACCGCTATTCGTATTAATTGATTCGATTATACCTGGATTTTTAAAATAAAGCTCCGCTTTTTGTATGGCAGCTAATTTTCCGTTGCTAATTATTTCGCGGGTAAAATCTTGCTTTACCAGAACGATTGTTTCTACAATATTTTTTTCTTCGGGGAGGGATTCACTGGTGTTCTGGTCATTATTTTCTTGATTTGAATTACAGGAACCAAGTAGAATTAATATTGGAGTAAGTCTTATTAATAGTTTGGACTGGAAATTGGTCATTGAGTTTTAGCTTTAAAATTATAGTAGATTAAATTTAACAAAACTATGGACTTAATGTACTGATTATTCTATCTTTTTAAGAAATCTGTTCCAATGGAATTTACCATTGTGGTAGTTGAAGAGGATGACGACTGCTTTACCGATGATATTTTCTTCAGGAATAGGTCCCCAAGACCTAGAATCAGAAGAATTGTGCCTATTGTCACCAATTACAAAATAAAAATTCCTAGTAGAATTACAGACAACTTCTTGTTCATTTTTTATTAAAGGTTGTCTATAAACATTTTTAAAAAGAACTGTACTATCTTTGTCCCTAACAATTTTTTTACATTTCGTTGATAATAAAATCTCTGTTGAAGGAATCAAAACAGGTCCAAAATAATCAGTTAGAATTTTAATGGAGTCTATTTCTGAGTTTTGCTCAAGTTTTCGTTTTTGTTGAGGAGTTAGTTGTAATACTTGGCAATTGAACTCCAATTCCAGATCTTCTGCTTTGTTCTTATTAGTTGTTCTCAATTGGTTTAATATAGCTATTCTGTTAGGATTGTACCAGACCAGATAATTAAACTTAGCTTCTTTGGGATTAAACAACACTTTATTATTGTTCATTATAGTCCCATTGACAATTTTTAGAGAATCACCAGGTAAGCCAACACATCGTTTAATTAGGAATTCATTTGAATCGACATGCTTAAAAACCACAACATCATTGTAATCGACACAACTAAAACCATTTAACCTATTGTATTTCCACCAATTAAATTCGTTTTCTTCTTGATCTTCTTCAACAAGTAAGTACAATATATTTATCCAAGGAATATCATTAGGAGAACGAGGCAAAATCGGTCCATAATTTAGTTTTGATACCAATACTAAGTCTCCTGGTTTAAGAGTATTCTCCATTGATTCGCTTGGGATATAATAAACTTCAAATACAAAAATGCGGATAACTATTGCAGATAAAAAAATAACAAATAGCATGAATATCCCAGTAATCAAAGATTTGGTACGAATTCGTATAAAAACAGGAATATTAGAATTAAAAAATAATATTCCAGAAATAAAAATTCCAATAAAGACTGAAAACCAAAATATTCCATAAAATGCAGGAATCATTATTAAGGAAGCAAATATTAAAATTTTATTTCTTTTTTTCACCCTTATATTTATTGGATTCTTTTGCTGTAATTATTTCTAAATATTTTTCTTTGACTTCCGGTGTAAACGGTTGGCCTATCAAAATAATCTCATTCTTTTCATTTAGTAAAAATGTTTGTCGGTTAGGAGAGTTGCCCAACCCATTTACAATTCTAAATCGTTCATTTAAGTCCAGATAAACGGGGAATTCCACATTAGCTTCGTTGTTCTTTTCATCAAAATCATCCGGAGATGCGTGTACATAGCAAAAGAAACTTACTTGAGGGTGAACTATAAAATCATTAATATGCTCCTTCCAAAGCCATATGGCCTCCCAACAATAATGGCAGTAAGAATTAACATATGTCACAATTTTATATGGAGACTCCATGTCTGGTATAATGGAACATGAATCAATGTTATGTGGTAATACAGCGTGATGCATGAAATTTAATTTCTTTCCCAATAATGGGTCATCTGGTTTCTTATTATCTGTATCACTTTTACCGTTACAACCCGAAATTACTAAATAAACAAAAACTAAAATTTTCAGTTTTTTAAATATTATATTCATTACTTGCATTAATCTAATTTTAATCTTAATCTATTTTTGCAATAATATCATGCACGTTAAACCGAACAATCTGTTTAAAACCTGTTTCCATATCTGTATGAATAGAATAGAGGTAATTTCCTTCGTTATCGATAGACAGGGATGAGGAAATCGATTTATCCAGTTTAAACCGGGCAAGCGGGGTACTTTCCCAGTCCATTACCATTATATAATTATAGTAATTTTCTATGCCATTTTTAATGATATCAGCCACACTATATTGAGAATATGGGAATAATATATATTCACCTTTTGTAACCATAGAACCAGCTCCCTTGTAATCTCCCCTGGTAGTTCTGCCAACAAATACTTTTCCTCTAAGATTTCCAGCATTTACAATTTCGGGTTTCCACCATTCAACATTAAAATATTCGGTGAATGAATCATTTTTGGCACTGAAGTCATAAAGTGATAATGAATATTTACTGGATGTTGCTAATTTGGAATTATCCCTGTTACTACAAAACCACAAATTAGCCCCAAATAAATTCCCTAAATGATAGTTGCTAATCGTATCGTTAAAATTTATACTAGGGTATTCTCCAAATTTTTGAAGTGGATTGCCATTTAATGAATAAGTGGTAAACCTGCCTTGTTCAAACTCTCCGCTGGCAATAAGACGATTATTAAAAGATATGGTTTTATAGATATTTTCTTCTTTGTTTTCTGTATTGATCTTAAAAACCCTATCTGGAGTCTGATCCAGGTTTCTGAGTTTTTCAGCAGAAAAAAGAGAGGCTTTTTTTGTATAAAAACCTAAAACAAGCATAGTATCCTTAGATATATTATAACAGCGAGAATAATTGTACTCGGATGGACCGTTCCCTTTTTTAAACATATCTCCTATATAATCCTTAGAGTTTATATCAAAGACAGAAATTAGCTTGGTACCGCTTGTTCCTTGATTTTTAACCCATAATAAACTGCCTAGGGTTTCAACAGAAAAAGGATTTAGTAGATTTATAGTATCATTAATATGGACTTCTGCACTTAACCCAAATTCAAGAGGAAATGTATTTATAAATTCCTGGGGTGTATTGATTTGAGTTGTCCAGTCACGCTTATTCTCACATGCCAAAACTACGTGTAGTAAAATTATAATTGAAACAAAATGCTGGATGCGGTATTTTTGAATTTTCATTTTTAGTTTATTTTTCATGGTTTAAAGTTGTAAAAATTAAATGCATCCTGTTATAAAAAACAGAATGCATTTTATTATAACCCTACATTTTCAGTAATGATCTGATCTAACTACCGTAATCATAATGTGGTCCATCCATTTCCTGCTCATTGAATATCAGGCAACCCTCACCGCCAGATATACAACAAACAATTACCCCTCCCATATACTCTTCACAAATTACGCTAGCTTCGGCGTTTTGAACAAAATCAATATTCTTATCTTTTTTGATTGTAGAGGAAGAAAAAATAAAAAGGAATGAAAACAACGATGTTGCTAAAATTAAAAGAATCTTTTTTTTCATAATACTAAATTTAAAAGTTTTAAATTCTGTTTTAAATACCTTATTTGTAAGGTAAATACAATTCGAAACATTAGGCATGAAGAAGTACAATTGAGGTATCCTCATCCGTTATATTAATAATTGTCTTATTTTTGTCACATCACCTCCTCTCTGAGTTAGGTGGTACAGGGGCAGCAAACTAAGTTTACTTTTGTGGGTAAAAGTTTGCCGCCCTTTTCTGTATCGTAATTTAAATGTAATTGCTTTTTTCAATTTTGTAATGTTTTATTATGTGTTTCAACACAAGCATATATTTCCGGTCAGGTCTACAGAATGCTTACAATTTATAAGATTATAAAATGGTATTGTTCTATACAGAAGGTGTAATCACTTTACAGGAGACTATGGGCAGTCAAAGCTTATAATCTCTTCATAAATGGATAACAATTTATCGTTAAATGACGGATTACCAATTGCTAAGATAGTGTTTTCATTATCAACAATTACAGCTGTTAATAATTTAGAAGAGCCAATAAATGGATTTTTTTCTATAAAAAGAGTTTCCCTATCAAGGTATAGAGGAAAGGAAATATCTCCTATCATTTTACTCTCAAACCAATATCCTAACAAATGAAAATCATCCTCTGAATGACATATCATGTTTAAATTATAAAATTTCCCTAATTCACTATTGATAAAATCTTCCCAAAATTCAATATTATTTAAACATTCTCCACAGGAAACATTTACTCCTACATAAATAGTATATTGTTTTTCAATTGAATTATTGCACAAGTTATATTTTTCTAACTCTTCTGGTATAATCAATTTTTTACCTATTGATTCTTTGAATATTTCAATAGACTCATTACTTTTATTAGACTTACAACAATTCATAAAAAGAATGAGAAGAACTACAAATTTTAAAATTTTCATTGCTGTACAAATTATGACTATTCTATTGATGAACTAATTATTTTACCCGTTTCAATGTCATATGAATATAAACTATGGTCATCACTTGAAACACATATAACTTTAACTTTTCTGTCTAGTTTTAGTTTTTTTACAAAATTGCCATCCCAATCATAAACATGAATTATATCTGAAGTACTTGCTTCTTTATTATATATGTTTTTATCAAATCTTCCTTGTCCAGAGAATAGTGAATAAATGTATCGACTAGTTGAAGAAGTGTTTAGCGAAGCTAAAGTTGTATTTTTATTTTGCGACATCAATTTATTAGAAACCGAATATTCTGCAACAAACTCATTTTCTCTTTCATTTGAATATTCCAACTTTTTAGTTTCGAGATTATAAATTTCAATTATATCAGAGTACTTATAAAACAAACACAATTTATTTTTATCACGATTAATCTCCAACTTCGCTGAATGGCCATTGGCTTCTTTCATGGCTGGAATTTCATTCTTATCCAAATCTTCAAACTGTGAATAATTACCAAATTGCGTAATTACATTTCCGTTGATATTGATTAAATCTATTTTTGAATTACTGTCATCACAATTTGCTGCAATTATTGTATTTTTATTTAAATGCTCAATTCTCAGATATGGCACCGTTTCTATTTTTTTATCTCCAAAATTGACACATTCTATTTTTGAATGATTTAAAAAATTAATATAACATATAGTACGTTTAGATACATCATATGCCCAAACTAAACTATCAATAATACCAACTGATAGTGTACCAAGAATTTCCTTTGGCCCTTTTCCTCTATTCAAAAAACCTTTTGATGTAGAATTTTGATCTAATGAATAGATATGAAAGAATTCTCCTGAACTACGTATAGGTGTCATTAATACTAGACTATTGAATGAATACATTATATCTGCAACAGCTCCGTGTTCAAAATCAACTAAATCAGTGAAAGTAACATTCTTTATCTCAACATTTTTACTATCCTTCCCACATGAGAGAAGGAATATAAAGAACAGAGAAGTAACAATAATTTTTTTCATACTTATTTGATAAACAACAAGTTTAATTATAAAAAGAAATAATTAGATTGTCTCGCGATCTAAACATCTTTATATTGAGACCAGAAACAATCTAAGAGCGGAATTAAGTTTTTTCTTAAATGGTCTCTAAGACTCAATTCCGCTCACTCTGTAATCAGAGTGAGCAAAATTGATATGTGTTTTTAACCATACGTATTCTATAACACTCACTTAAAATGATATGAATACATCAATTAACTACACTCATCATTTCCAGGTGCTGGCATGCTTGTCCAAAAACATCCAAAAGAACCATTTTGCTTACAATAATCATCATCATCTGCCTCGTAACAGGCAGCATCAGCGGAAGATGTTGCATATGCAGACTCCAGTAAACCAATGTTGATCCAATTTAAACAACTAAGATTTTTAACTTTTGGTTTCATCTTGAATGAAACTCCAACAATAAAAACCATAACTACTAAGCTAACTTTTAATAAAATTTTCATAATTAGAATAATTAAATTTATAAAATGGTTGAATTTAATACTGTTACCTTTTGAAGTGTAACAAAGTATATTTGTTTTATGTTAATTCACAGTTGCTTTTTTATTTATTAATATTG
>CAYZBC010000093.1:2154-16145 GCA_964476535.1 uncultured Maribellus sp. | reverse complement strand
ATTTCAAAAGCTTACGTAGAAAAACTTGGCGGTAGAATCTGGGTTGAAAGCGAAGACGGGAACGGTTCAACATTTTATTTCACAATTCCCTACAATACATCGTTTAAACAGAAAACTGCCAGTAAAAATATTGGTACTACTGGCCTTGAAGCTCTCAAACTAAACATGAAAATACTTATTGTAGAAGACGATGAAACATCGGGAATGCTTTTAAAAATAATGGTTAACACGCAAAGCAAAGAAATATTAATGGCAAGTACCGGATTAGAAGCTGTTGAAATTTGCCGCAATAATCCTGATATTGAATTGATATTGATGGATATTCAAATGCCCGGAATGAACGGATATGATGCTACCCGGAAAATCCGGAAGTTTAATAATGATGTTATTATTATGGCACAAACAGCTTTTGGACTATCTGGCGACAGAGAAAGGGCATTGGAATCCGGATGCAACGATTATATTTCGAAACCCATTAAAAAAACTGAATTAAACGCATTAATACAAAAGTATTTTTAAGAAATAAATGTAAATTGACAATTAAACGGTAGAAAATAAAACACTACTTGTCCAGAACTTGTTTAGGGATAGTTATAACACGCGCTCATAAATAATAACCGAACCCAGTTTCTTAAATCTTGATGGGAAAAATGAAACAAATAAAACTCCACCAGGGAGATATTACCAAATTAAAAGTTGATGCCATTGTAAATGCTGCCAACAAAACATTGCTGGGTGGCGGCGGTGTTGACGGAGCAATTCACAAGGCAGCAGGAAAAGAATTACTGACTGAATGCAGAACATTAAACGGATGCGAAACCGGCGATGCTAAAATAACCAAAGGATATAAATTGCCGGCAAAATTTGTTATTCATACGGTTGGCCCAATCTGGCGCGGTGGCAAATCTGGTGAGCCCGAGAAACTGGCTTCCTGTTACCGGAGAAGTTTAGAAGTTGCCAAGGAAAATGGAACTAAAACCATTGCATTCCCAAACATAAGTACCGGAGTTTATGGCTTCCCTAAAATGCAGGCAGCCAAAATTGCCTTAACTGAAGTTGTAAAATTCATAAAAAACAATTCGGAAATTGAACAGGCTATTTTTTGTGTTTTTGATGATGAGAATATGAATATTTACCAAGATCTATTATCATGAATAAAGTTTGAGACTGCTCCGAAAAGTGATTTTTTTTGGCGGACTCAATTATACATAATGAAAAATCAAATCTGATAATGATTAGTATTTCAGCAATTGTTTACTTGATAATTATTTCATCAATTCAAAAATTCCACAGTTGTTCAACTGAAAATTTTCTTTTGGAAAGTAAATAGTCCAATGATTTTATTAATTCCAGGCAACCTTTTTCTACAGGAATTATTATCGGCCTTTTTTTTCCTTCCGAAAGAAATAGAAAGGAAAAAAAACAGGATGAAAAAATATCAATTTTTTATTAAAGTAATGGTTAAATTAACCACTCAAATGATGCAGTTTGAACAGGAATATTTATTTTCTAAGTAAATATAAAAATTTAACCTTATCTTTGTGAAATTAATTTAAAATGCAACAATAATTCATGGGTAGGTCACAAGAAACATTCAACAAAAAAGAGGTCAGGAATAAAAAAGAGAAAAAGAGAAAAGACAAAATAGCAAAAAGGCTAGCCAGAAAAGATGGCGAAAAGAAATCGAGTCTGGATGATATGATGGCCTATGTAGATGAAAATGGCGTATTAAGTTCAGCTCCGCCTGATCCAACCGTAAAAAAGAGTGTTATAAAATTAGAAGACATTGAAGTAAGTGTTCCAAGAGGAAGTACAATTGAAGAAGATCCGATAAAAAAAGGAATGGTTTCTTTTTTCAATGAATCGAAAGGTTTTGGATTCATTAAAAACATGGATACAAAACAAGATGTATTTGTACACATCAACAATGTTATAGGAGAAATAAAAGAGGGCAATTTAGTAACTTACGAAGTGGAAATGGGACAACGAGGACCAACGGCAGTAAATGTTACATTAAGCAAATAAAATACGATATAGTTTTTTAGTTTTCTTGCAAAATAGAAACAAAAGCTCCAGATTGATATTTCAGTCTGGAGCTTTTGTTTTTATGAAGTTTACATTTTGCCTTGGGTTTTAACCAGTCGTTTAGTCGAAAGCATTAAAGTAACAATTAACCCAATAATGGCAAATACACTCAAATAAAGATAAAAATTGTAATAACCTTTTACACCCGGATTTGCATCAAGAATACGCCCGGCAATTGAATGGAAGAAAATATCGGGAGTAAAACCAATTAAGGAAACCAATCCAACCGTAGTTCCTGTTAATCTTTTAGGAACATCTGTCTCTTCAAACAAAGCAAAATAAACACCACGCAAAGCATAAACTGCCAGAATTGTAATGGTTAGATTTACTAGAATAATAACCGTTGCATTTTTTGCCGGCGAAAAAATAAGCAAAACTAAATAACTCAAAAACAACAATCCGAAAGTTGAAACGATTATCTTTTTTGTTGTAAACCGATCAGCCAAAAAACCTGCGGCTATTGCAACAATTGGCCTGAGATAAGTAGCATTCGACATAAACCGGGCCGCGCTTACCTCATTCATTCCTAAAACATCAACACCGTAAAGCGCATAAAAATCGAGCCCGCGATAACCACAATAAGCACTAACAACTATAATTGCCTGCAACCATGCCGAGCGACTTTTTAGTACTTCGAATATTCCGGTGAATACCGTTTTATTCGCCTTTTCATTTTTAGTTTCAGGAATAAAATACCAAATTAGTATGGCGGCTAAAAAAGTAAGGACAGAGTAAAACCAAATTACAGCTTTTATTGCTTGAACACGTTGTTCGGGGAGAATATTCTCTAAATCTGAGGGGAGAAATGACGCGAGAAAAAAAACTGCCATCGTGGCTGCTGCCGCACCAACTAATCCCCTTCCGCCATCGAGTAAACCGAATGCCCTACCCTGCGCCAGTTCGCCACCCCAAGCTCGAGTGGAACGCATCATTGCCGACCAAAAAAGTAAAATATTTGTTATTCCCCAAAAGCCAAATAGCAGCGACAAGCCAAATTGATTAGGAATTGTGGCCATCCAAACCCCGCCTAAAGCCGTGGCTACCAACGAAAAGCTCATTAATCTTCGGGCAGAAAACCGATCGGCAATTACTCCACTGGGAAAATAGGAAATCATGGCAGTTACACCATAAACTGCAATTGCATCTCCGATTTGAGTATTCGATAAGTTAAAAACTTCAAGTAAGGTGGGGCGAAAATATCGGAAAACGTGAAATGGCAGGCTAAAAATCATTTCACCGGCCACAATTAAGCTTAAAATGATTAACCATTTGGGTGGCTTTCGAATTTCAATAGAATCGTTCGAATTTCCTGACATATTTTTTAAAGTTACAAATTCCTACGAAATAGCCGGAAACAAAAGAAGAGTATCAAATTTCGCTAACCCGAACTTTTTTCTTTTTTAGTTTGCTGTTATTTACCAATTCAATAACCGACACTATTTTTGATGAATGCACACCAACAAATGCACAGTCTTGTTTAATTTCGATCGTTCCCAATTCATCTTTACCGAGATTCCCTTTTTTGAAAAATAGCCCTGCAATATCACCTTTTGAGATTTTGTCTTTTCGCCCGCCAGAAATATATAAGGTTTTCCATTCGGCTATTTTTGGTGTAGGTATTTCCTGTATTTCGCCGGGGTTGAAACTTTCAGCATTTAACTCCTTTAAAAAATCAGGTAATTCTTCATTTTTCCATTTCAAAACGTAGGCAACACCATCTCTTTTCATTCGGGCTGTTCTACCATTTCGGTGAATGAATTCTTTGCTTTTTAGTGGAAGATGATAATGGATAATAAATTTAATTTCAGGAATATCAATTCCACGAGCTGCCAAATCGGTGGCAACTAAAAGTTGGTGTGTACCATTTCTGAATTTAATAAGCGCCCTTTCTCTTTCAACCTGTTCCATTCCACCATGAAAACAACCGTGGCTAATTTTGTTCTCCGTAAGAAATTCGCTTACACGGTTTATTGTTTCTTTAAAACTGCAAAACACAATTCCAGGTTGATTTCCAATTTGTTGAAGAGCTGCAACCAGCGTTTCCAGTTTATCTTTATCAGGAGACAATATTATTTTCACTTGCAGGTTTTCAAGCCCATCATCCAAATAATTAACGAAAACCGGATTTTCCAATCCCACAAATTCAGGAATTTTTACTTTATGTGTGGCCGAAGTCAATATTTGTTTTTCGATGTTGGGGAGTAAATCTATAATTTCATTCATTTCAGCTTCAAAACCCACCTCCAGCGATTTATCAAATTCGTCGAGCACCAGGATTTTAATAAAATGACTTGTAAAATTGTCGCGTCGTAAATGGTCGGCGACTCTACCAGGCGTACCAATCAAAATGGCAGGTCGGTGTTTTATGTCAATTTTATCAAGCGTGCCCGAACGGCCACCATAAACACAATTCACTTTAAAACCGCTTCCCATTTGGCGGGCAACTTGTTCAATCTGAATCGCCAACTCTCGGGACGGTACAATTATTAATGCTTGAATTTCGGAACAATTGGCATCCAGCTCTTTTATAATCGGCAATAAAAACGCCAATGTTTTTCCTGTTCCAGTGGGAGAAAGCAACACCACCTCGGCAGCAGAATGAATTGCCAATTGCGCTTCTACCTGCATTGAATTAAGTTTTTCAATACTGAATTTATCGAGAATGTTTTTTTGATTTTTAATACTTTTTGACATTTTGCAAAGATACTTTTAATTCACAATAGATTATTCGATTAATTGATCTGCGAAACGAAACAACATCTAATCTGTCTTGACAATGACAGTCACTGCATTATTGCCTGTTTTAGTATTTACTTTTCTGACACCCACTTTTTTTGTTGCGCTGCGTTAAGAAAAGTCCATGCCACCATTCGACTTTTTTTATTTCCCTGCCCCATCGGAATGGTTTTTACATCGACAGCTCCAACACTTTGCAGTGCTTTATACACGACATTTAAATTCGACTGCTTTGAAACAAGCGAAGTAAACCACAAACATGATGTAGCAAATTGTTTACTTTGAATAACCATATCAGTAACAAATTTCCCTTCGCCACCATCGCACCACAACTCATTGTTTTGTCCCGCAAAATTAAGTGTTGTACGCGTAAACTTTTTCTGCTTTAAATTTTTTAATTTGCGTTGTGTACCCGATTGCGCCTCGGCTGCCGAAGCATGAAATGGAGGGTTACAAATCGTCACTTCAAATCGTTCATTTTTTTGAATAATTTCCGAAAAAATATGCCTTTTATTTTGTTGTAAACGCAATTCAATGCTTCCTTTTAATTGAGGATTCGATTCAATAATTTTGTCTGCAGATTCAATCGCCGCAGAATCGATATCAGCACCAACAAACGACCAACCGTACTCTGCATTTCCAATAATTGGATAGACACAATTTGCACCAACACCAACATCGAGGCATTTAATATTATTGCCCGATGGAATTTTTCCGTTGAAACTGCTACCCAATAAATCTGCAACATAATGAATGTAATCAGCCCTTCCGGGAATTGCAGGACATAAATAATTGGGGGGAATACTCCAAAAACTGAGGCCATAATAATATTTCAACAATGCACTGTTCAGCATTTTTACAGCTACCGGATTAAAAAAATCGATGGATTCATCGTTGTAATCATTCAACTTCACAAATGGAATCAATTCCGGAAAACTTTCACAAAGTAATTTAAAGTTGTACCGTTCGCGATGTTTGTTTCGTGGGTGCAATTTTTCCTTTTCCTTTGGATGTTCTCTCTTTTTTTGCATGGACTTTTAGCCTGCTGATTCTAATGCTTTTTTTACGTTGATGTACAATCGATGTATTATTTCGGATTGTTACTCTTCGGGTATAACAGGTATATCTTTTGCTCCTGGTGCAAATAAAAAATCAGTGGGAGAATCAATGTCGTATAAATACTGATACCCTGTTGTTTCTCTTTTACAAAATGGGTTCAGCAGCGAAATCATTTGTTTAAATCCTTCTGTGGTCATGTCGCAAAAGAAATTTATTTTATCAACTGTTGTAATTCCTTCGTCTTCTTCCGAAATGCGAAGAATCAGGTTGCAATTACGAGGCTCAATAAAGTCCTCCATTGCAAAGTCAACTTCCTTTTCGCCGGAATCAATAAAATCTTGTATTAACTGACGGAATTTAATCGATTGTGCACGGTCAAAATCAAAAAGTCGAACAACATCGTCTCCGTATTCATTTATATTATCTATGTAATCCAGTCTCATTTTCCACTAATCAAAAATTTTGTTGATACACATTTTTAATATCCATTAATTTCTCTTTTAAGTCTTATGTTGCATTTATTAACAATGTTGGCAAAGTTATCATTTTGTCCAAATTGAATCGGGTCTTTTAAAAGATTCGGATAAAAATTTATTGACAATCTTGATAAACAGTGCAGAGTTTGATGTCGGTGTATAATGCGTTTCACCTGGCATTATACAAAGTTGAGCGTTATTGAGTTACTTCAAAATCAATTTCCGGAATTAAAAGGAATAAGAAAAAACATACTGCTTAATATTCGCTTCATAAGATAACAAAATTTTCAATATCCTCCCACCTTCAATATACGCCCTCCAGGAGGTTTCCGAAATTTCAACATACTCATTATTGTAAATTTCTACTTGAGTATTTAAATCTTTCATGCTACTGGGAATTTGCAGACAAGTATTCGACAAACCTGTTTCTTTATCAAAATAGTACAAGAAAGTGCCATATTGCATTTTTGTGCTTATGAATGTGATACTATCAATCGTACTTTCGGTTTTAAATGCCTTGTTCGGATACATTGCTTCTATTTGATCTATTGTCGCCCCCAGATGCACTTGTCCCACACTAAATAAAGGCATTAACGCGATAAATATGAATACAAATTTTTTCATAAATTTATAATTATTTGTTTTTAAAACAACCCTCGTAACTCGCTGAATACAATCCTTCATTCATGTCCCGAGTACTCAAGATGCTCGTTTTATCTTCTTCAATTTTACATTTTTATTCGAAATATGTATATTCCGATAACGAACGCTAAATATAAAAAAAATAGACGATTTCGGCAGACTTTCTATTCAACTAAAAAAATACGTGAACAACATTCACCCTTTTAATTAAAAAAAAGCTTTTTGGTCGTTTCATTCGATTAATAAATTCGACAATGTATTTGTTTAAGTATTTTCTTTCCCGTTCATCAAAACAGCTAGATTCGTCAATAGTTTTGAAAATATATTTCTTCATATTTCTTCATATTTCTAAATTTTCTCCTATTCTTTAAATGACCACTTGGTTAACAGATTCCACCCGATTACAAAGTGAAATAATTAAAATCTGACAAATCCAGTTACAATCACTGAAAATCTGACAGAATCCTAATTTCCTGAAACTCAATTATTTTTAGAAATCGATTAACTCAACACTGACATCCAGACATTTAACACTAAAAATTTGACAGTTTTACAGCATTTAGCACTTATTTTGGAAAAATGCAATTGGCATTTAAAAGTTAATAATTTGTTTAACCATTAAAGTTTCGGAGGGAAAAGCCATGAAATTAGCAAGAAGAAACGAAAACTACTTTCCATCAATCTTCGACAGGTTTCTGTATAATGATTTGATGGATTGGAATTACTCAAATTTATCAAGTACAAACACTTCGTTGCCGGCAGTAAATGTAAAAGAAACAGACAACGATTTTATCATCGAATTGGCCACACCGGGCATGACAGAAAAAAACTTTAAAATTAGCCCATTCAATCACATCTTGACTATTTCGTCGGAAAGAAAAAATGAGAAGGATGAATCAAACGAAAAATTCACCCGAAAAGAGTTTAGCTATCAATCGTTTCAACGTTCGTTTTCTGTTCCCAGAAATGCGGTAATGAATGACAAAATCGAAGCCAAATACAAAGAAGGTATTTTTAATATTACTTTACCGAAACGAGAAGAGATTAAACCTCAACATGAAAGAGAAATCAAAATTTCTTAGGTAGATTTGGGCCGTCACCCGGCTTTGAATCGGGTAACGGCTTTTTTATTGCCCAGTTCTAACCTTAATAAATTTTAACAATATAAATGACTTTATATCTTTGCAAACTTTTAAATTCGCACGTTCAAAAAAAATAGAAATAAAAACAAGTAATTAAAATATGGAACAGGCAGTTGATATTAAAGAATTAAACGAAAGAATTCAGAAAGAGAGTTCGTTTGTTGATATGGTTTCCATGGAAATGGGCAAAGTTATTATTGGGCAAAAACATTTGGTTGAAAGTTTGTTGATTGGCTTACTTTCCAACGGGCACATTCTTTTGGAAGGTGTTCCTGGACTGGCAAAAACTTTGGCCATTAAATCTTTGGCACAAACCATTAGCGCAAAATATTCGCGAATTCAGTTCACACCCGATTTGTTACCTGCAGATTTGCTGGGAACCATGATTTACAGTCAAAAGAAAGAAGAGTTCACCATTAAAAAAGGACCAATCTTTGCCAACTTTATATTGGCCGATGAGATAAACCGGGCTCCCGCCAAAGTACAATCGGCTTTATTGGAAGCCATGCAGGAGCGCCAGGTTACCATTGGAGATAATACCTTTAAACTGGATGAACCGTTTCTGGTTATGGCAACTCAGAATCCAATCGAGCAGGAAGGTACATATCCACTTCCCGAAGCACAAATTGACCGATTTATGATGAAAGTGGTAATCAACTACCCAAACAAAGAAGAGGAAAAACAAATCATTCAACAGAATCTTTTAAAAAGTTTCCCTGAAACTTCTACCATATTAAATAAAGAGGACATTTTAAAAGCACGCGACGTGGTGAAAGATGTATATATGGATGAAAAAATTCAAAAATACATTATCGACATTGTTTTTGCAACACGCGAGCCCGTTGAATACAACCTCGCAAAATACGCCGAAATGATTTCTTACGGAGCTTCTCCGAGAGCAGGAATCAGCCTGGCACAAGCGTCGAAGGCTTACGCATTTATTAAGCGTCGCGGATATGTAATACCTGAAGATGTACGCGCTGTTTGTGCCGATGTTCTGCGCCATCGTATCGGATTAAGCTACGAAGCCGAAGCAAACAACATTACTTCGGAAGAGGTAATTGCTGATATTTTAAACACGGTTGAAGTACCTTAAAAAAAGGACGGAAGGATTGAATACATGAATGCGTGAAGGTGAAGAACTGGGTTTTCTTTAACTTGAAACCTGCAACACGAAACTTGAAACTCTTAGATGGAAGCAAGTGATTTATTAAAAAAGGTACGGAAGATTGAAATTAAAACACGTGGATTATCGCGGAATATTTTCGCAGGAGAATACCACAGTGCTTTTAAAGGTCGTGGAATGGCATTTTCCGAAGTTCGGGAGTACCAGTTTGGCGACGACATTCGCAACATTGACTGGAACGTAACTGCCCGTTACAACACACCGTTTATAAAAGTTTTTGAGGAAGAACGTGAACTTACGGTAATGCTTTTGATTGATGTAAGCGGCTCGCGTGAATTTGGTACTTTCGAAAAAATGAAAAAGAATGTAATTACTGAACTCTCGGCGGTGCTATCTTTTTCTGCCATTCAAAACAACGATAAAATAGGGGTGATTTTCTTTTCCAATACCATTGAAAAATTTATACCACCTAAAAAGGGAAAAAGCCACATTTTGAGAATCATTCGTGAATTGATTGATTTTCATCCGCAAGAAAAAGGCACAGACATTACAGCAGCAATACGCTACCTGACCAACGTGATTAAAAAACGTTGTACCGCTTTTCTTATTTCCGATTTTATGGATGAAAGCAAAGAGCTTGAAATGGCACTTTCAATCGCCAACAACAAACACGACATTGTAGCGCTAAAAATTTACGACGAACGTGAAACAAACTTACCTTCCATCGGAATGATAAAGTTGAAAGACGCGGAAAATGGCAAATACATTTGGGTGAACAGTAGCTCGCGTAAAACACGCAAAATTTATAGCGACTGGTGGATTAATCACTCAGGAGAACTGGATAGAATGTTTAAAAAATGTGGCGTCGATTACGCTTCGATAAACACCAGCGAAGATTACGTAAAATCGTTAATGAACCTGTTTAAAAAACGGGCATTAAAATAAGATTGGATGAAGTTGAAACAAAATATATTATCTGACAATAATTGCATGAAAGACTTCGACTACGCTCAGTATAACGGTTGCTGTCGCAGTCGTAGTCAAAATGAGCGAAGTCGAACGGTGAACCTTGGAAGATTAGGAGCAATGCTATTTTTAGCAGTATTTTTATTTTCCGGAGTTGCCAATGCACAACGCATAAAAGCAACGGCACGGCTCGATTCTACCAACATTTTATTGGGCGACCAGATTAAACTATTTCTGGAAATCGACCATCCTAAAAATGTTGAAATTGAGTTTCCACAGATTCCTGATTCTCTAAATTTGGGATTAATTGAAGTTTTAGATCGCTCCGGAATAGATACCTTTGAACTGAACAACGAAGATTTTCAAAAACAAATTCAGAGCTACACAATTACCGGTTTCGACAGTGGCAGCTACCGAATTCCACCAGCCTGGTTTAAGATAAACATCGATGGAAAAATTGATTCGGTTCCAACAAATGGAGTTACGCTGAATGTTTACAGTATGGTTATCGACACCACAAAAGGACCAACCGATATAAAAATGCCATACGAAGCACCGCTTACTTTAAAGGAAGTAACACCCTACATTTTAGGAGTAATTTTAATCGGCGCCATTATTTTTCTGATTCTTTATTCCATAAAACGGAGAAAAAACAACCAACCCATTTTTGCGCGACCACAGAAACCAAAAGAGCCGGCACACATTGTTGCCATCCGCGAACTGGACAGGATAAAAACAGAAAAAATCTGGCAGAAAGGAAAGTCGAAGCAGTTTTACAGTGAACTTACCGAAGCACTTCGTGTGTATATTGAAAATCGATTCGAGATTCCTGCAATGGAACAAACATCGGACGAAACCATTGAAAGTTTTGGCGCAAATAAAAGTTTATTAACAGATAAATTGTTTGCCAACCTGAGTCAGACCTTAAAGTTGTCCGATTTAGTAAAATTTGCCAAATACAAACCACTTCCCGACGACGATAGTTTATCGCTGACAAATGCCTACTTTTTTGTGAATGAGACAAAAAAGGCAGAGGTAAAAAAAGTGGAAGAAGATAAAGTTGAAGAGAAGGATTTAGAGAGTGATAAAGGTGAAGTTGCAAATAAATAGATTAGGATGTTTGAAGGATTAACATTTAAGAACCCTGAATTATTCTACCTGCTTTTGGTAATTGTGCCAATGGCTGCATGGTATATTTTCAGGCAAAACAGAAATACTGCCAGCATCCAGGTTTCATCAACTGCTTCGGTATTTAAGGCGCCAAAAACCATAAGGCACTATTTTCGCCACCTGGTGTTTTTGAGCCAAATTATTGCCATTTCATTTTTTGTGGTTGTTTTAGCAAGGCCACAGTCGTCGGACAATTTTGAGAATGTAACTACTGAAGGAATAGACATAATAATTGCACTGGATATTTCGAGCAGTATGTTGGCACGCGACTTTGCGCCCGACCGTTTGGAAGCAGCAAAAAATGTAGCAATGGAATTTATTTCAGGCCGTGAATACGACCGAATGGGATTGGTAGTTTTTGCCGGCGAAGCATTTACACAGTGCCCACTGACTACCGACCGTGCTGTGTTATTGAATTTATTTAAAGACATTCATAGTGGAATGATTGAAGACGGAACTGCCATTGGAAATGGATTAGCAACAGCGGCAGCCCGATTAAAAGATAGCGAAGCAATTAGTCGTGTGGTAATTCTTTTAACCGACGGCGAAAACAACCGAGGAGAAGTTGCCCCGGTTACTGCTGCCGAAATTGCAAAAACATTTGGAATTCGCGTTTATACAGTTGGCGTTGGAACTATCGGAACGGCGCCTTATCCGGTGCAAACCCAGTTTGGTGTGCAGCTGCGCGACATGGAAGTTAAAATTGACGAAGAGACATTGTTAGAGATATCAAATATTACCGACGGAAAATATTTCAGAGCCACAAGCAATTCGAAACTGGAAGAGATTTACAAGGAAATAGACTTATTAGAAAAATCAAAAATCGAGGTTCATGAATTTAGCCGGAAGTCGGAAGAGTTTTTACCTTTTGCCTTGCTTGGAGCACTATTTTTAATACTAAGTTTATTTATGCGGGTAACCTTGTTTAGAAGTATCCCTTAAGAAAAAAATATGGAAATGTTCAGGTTTGGAAATATCGAATATTTATGGGGATTGTTTATCATCCCCTTGCTTACCTTCTTTTATATTTGGTCGCGGATTGCGCGTAAAAGAGCTTTGCGAAAATTCGGGCAGGAAAATATATTAAAGGAATTGATGCCCTTTTCATCTAAAAACAGACCGGGGTTTAAGTTTTTAATATTGATGTTGTCGCTGGCTTTTTTTATTGCCGGAATTGCACGCCCACAGTTTGGTTCAAAGTTAAAAAAGGTAAAACGAGAAGGGGTAGAACTAATAATTGCACTCGATGTATCGAACAGTATGATGGCTGAAGATATTGCACCAAACCGGCTGGAACGTGCAAAACGTGCCATCTCACGCTTGGTTGACCGCTTAAAAGATGATAAAATTGGCTTGATTGTTTTTGCAGGCGATGCTTATACACAGTTGCCAATTACCAGCGATTACAACTCAGCAAAATTGTTTTTAAATTCGGTGAATACGCAAATTGTACCCAAGCAGGGAACTGCAATAGGAGCGGCAATTAATTTGGCAATACGTTCGTTTACTCCCAACGGAGAGGCAAACAAAGCCATTGTAATTATTACCGATGGCGAGAACCACGAAGACGATGCTATTTCTGCTGCGGAAGCTGCGGTTGAAGAAGGTATAATTATACATACAATTGGAATGGGATTGCCGTCGGGTTCGCCAATTCCAATATTGCGTGGCGGACAAACTGATTATTTAAAAGACCGCGACGGAAATGTTGTAGTGACCAAACTCAACGAACAAATGATGGAGCAGATTGCGGTTGCCGGAGGAGGAATTTATGTACGGGCAAACAATGCACAAATTGGTTTAAACTCACTGTTCGACGAAATAAATAAAATGGAGAAACAGGAAATGGACGCACGTACCTATTCGGAATACGACGACCAGTTTCAGTACCTTTTTGCCATTGGTTTATTCCTATTACTATTCGAATTTATTATTCTGGAACGGAAAAACAAGTATTTAATCAATGTAAGACTGTTTTCAACGAAGTAAAAAGAAAGATACAGGTTACAAGTTACAGGTAAAAAAGAAAAGATGCGGCTTGTTAAACCCGAACTTGAAACCTGCAACTCGGAACAAATAAAAAAAGCAAATGAGACGAATAATAATATTATCACTTTTAATAATTCTTTCGGTTACTGTTTTTGGGCAGAACGAAAGGAAGTTTGTACGAAATGGCAACAAGCTTTTTATGGAGGCAGTACGAGACACTTCTCAAATAGACACCGTTAGATTTAGCAATGCAGAAACTGAATACAGAAAAGCGTTGAATGAAAAACCAACCGATACACAATGGGATTTCAACCTTGCAGATGCCATGTACAAACAACAACGTTTTGAAGAGTCGGCTGGTAAATTTGAAGAACTGGGAGAAAAACTTGAACTTCCCGAAGAAAAAGCCCGAGCCTATCACAACCTGGGAAATAGCCAGTTGATGCAGCAAAAATTGGATGAGAGTATTGAGTCATATAAAAAAGCACTTCGCCAAAATCCTTCAGATATTGAGACAAAATACAATCTGGCGTATGCGCAACAGATGAAAAAGAAAAAAGAAGAACAAGATAAAAAAGACAAAGACAAGGATAAAGACAA
>CAYZBC010000093.1:0-2054 GCA_964476535.1 uncultured Maribellus sp. | reverse complement strand
GAACAGCTTTTACAAGCTTTGCAAAACGACGAACGTGACATTCAGGATAAAGTGAAAAAAGCAAAAGCTGCACAAGCGAAAAAAACAAAAGTTGAAAAAGAATGGTAGTAAATAGTAGGCAGTTACGGTTTTTAGTCGCGGTAATAATATGATTTCACCGCCTAACTGATGACAAATAACCAATGACAATTTATTTAAAAAAACTATTTTTGCAGATTAATATACAATGATTAGAAAATTAATAATATATACTTTTCTTTTTTGCTCAGCAATAATGACGCAAGCAGAAAATACACGGTTCGTTATGTCTGCTCCTCGTGCTGTTGAAATGGGAAAACAATTCCGATTAAGTTTCACTCTGAATGAAAGAGGAAGAAATTTGAAGCTCCCTCCCGGACTAAACGCCAACTTCGATATATTAATGGGGCCAAGTACCGGCCAATCAACCAGTATTAGTATGGTAAATGGAAGAACTACGCAAGTAGTAAATTATTCGTTCACATACATTCTACGGGCAAAAAAAGAGGGAGATTTCGAATTAAGACCGGGTTCGATCGAAGTGAAAGGAAAAGTTTTTGAATCGAATTCCATAAAAATACAAGTCGTAAAGCCACAATCGAAACCTGCCCAAACACAAAGTGGTGGCAAAGCCAACCAGTCTCTAAGCAGCAATCTAAATGTTGATCTTGGAAAAGATAATATGTTTGTTCGGGTGACACTGAGCAAAAGCAACGTTTTCCGTGGCGAACAAATTATTGCGACAGTTAAAATTTATGTTAATCCCAATATTCCGATTGCCGGGTTCGACGAAGTGAACCTACCAACCTATGAAGGTTTTTACACACAAGACATTGAAATTCCACAACAAATAAATTTCACACGAGAAGTTTATAACGATAAAATATATCAGGTTGGAATTCTGAAAAAAACAATTCTTTTTCCACAGCAAAATGGAAAAATTTTAATAGAACCGTTTAGTCTGGCATTACTGGTACAACAACAAGTTAAAGCGCGTAGTTTTTTTGATGATTTTTTTAGCACTCATCGTACTGTAAAAGCGAAGATTACAAGTTCAAAAGTTACCATAAATGTGAAAGACTTGCCAACTGAACCAGCCAATTTCCTAAGCGGTGTGGGAAATTTCGATATCACGTCAAGCATTGGCAGCGAGGAAGTAACGACTAACGATGCGGTAACTTTAACTGTAAAAATTAGCGGCACCGGAAATATCCGATTAATAAAAAATCCGGAGTTAACGCTGCCTTCCGATTTCGAAGTTTACGACCCTCGGGCGACTGACAATGTTCGAACAACAGATAACGGTGCAACCGGCACAAAAACCATCGAATATCTGTTCCAGCCACGTTTTGAAGGAGATTACATCATCCCTGCAATTCAATTTGCCTATTTTAATCCATCGAGTGGGAAATACATTACCAAGTCAACTCAAGAATATAATTTACATGTTACAAAAGGTTCAGAGGAGCAATCGGCAACTGTAATCAGTTCATTAAGAAAAGAAGATGTTCGGTTAATTGGACAGGATATTCGATTTATTAAACAAGGAAATCCTTTGCTAAGAATTAAAGGATACACATTCTTCGGGACTACCAGTTTCTATTTAATTTACGCAATTAGTACACTCTTATTTATTTTGCTTTTTATTGTTTACAGGAAAAAAGCAAAAGAGAATGCAAACATTGCTTTGGTTCGGAATAAAAAAGCGAACAGCGTGGCTAAAAAACGATTGAAGGCAGCATGGGGATTTATGAAAAAGAACAACAACGAAGCTTTTTACGATGAAATACTTAAAGCATTTTTAGGATATTTAAGCGACAAATTGGGAATTCCGGTAGCCGACCTTAATCGCGAATCGGCAGTTTCGAAACTGCAGGAACGAAATGTAACACAAGAAGTTATCGACGATTATATTGAAGTAACTGAACAATGCGAATTTGCAAGATACGCACCAGCCGAAGGTTTCGAAGCAAGAACAGAGTTGTACAAAAAAGCTGAATCGACAATGAGTCGTTTTGAAAAACAGATTAAGAAGT
>CAYZBC010000092.1:0-16145 GCA_964476535.1 uncultured Maribellus sp. | reverse complement strand
CAAGGAAAGAGTTAAAATATTTTTATTAGATGCATGTTTTTTAAAGATTGTTTGCGAGTTGCAGGATTAAGGAAGTTTGCTGTAAGCTTTGAAATGCTGCGATGTTTAAAAGATTGTACGATTTCAATTTTTGCATGTAGAACTTTAATTTCTTCGAGTCCTTTGTCGTTGGTAAAAATCCACATTCCCGATTTATTTAAACAATTTTTTAAATCTTCGGAGTTGTAAAGAAAGTAACCCGGATTTTTGGCATAAAAGAACAACTCACGATGTTCAGAAAGATAGGTGTTTAAAATTTCACCTTCATTTGCCAAACTATTAAAAATTTTGCAAGCCGGAACAACCGATTGGTATGTAAATAATTGGGGAAAAACATGAACGTTTAAGGCAAAGTTAAGGGCAATAATTGTTAAAATTGTTCTCCTGACAATAAGATTTAATTTATTGTTAGTTTTTAAAATAAAAAGGATAGGAAATAAAATTAATATCGAAAACCAAAAAATTATATTTTTTGCCGGAAAAAAATAGGTACAAAGGGCGATTAATAATATCCATGTACCAATAATGGTTACATTTTGTGTGATCTTTACTGCCTTTTTGTATTTGGCAAGTGAGGATTCGTGGAAATATCTATAGAGCCATTTTGCTGAAATTATTGCCATAAAGGGAGACAATACCATTAAATAGTGCGGTGCTTTTGCTCGGGCATACGAAATAATTATCCAGAAGAAAATAATAGCTGCCAGACTATACAATTCGGCACTCTTTTTTTTAATAAATTCCCTTATTTCAGAAATAAAAGTGATAAAAAACAGTAATCCCCAGGGTAAAAATATATACAATACTGTATGAAAATAAAAAAAGTAATCGTTGCTGCTGCCTTTTAATGAACCTGAGATTCTACCTGCATTGTTATCCCAAAAGAAAAAACGTATTCCTACCCATCCAAACTGATTATAGATTCCTTTTAAACCAAATACAAGGATTGCAACAATAACTAAAAAACCAAGTATAATTTTATAATTGAATATTAGTTTCAGTTGTTTTTTTAAAATCAGGTGTGCAAGAGTTGCGATACCAGGTATAAAAATTCCAATTGGTCCTTTTGAAATTAGGGCCAAACCAATTCCCAAACCGGCAAACAGAATGTTAATTATTTTTTTCGAATTAAAATATTCCGCCAATTGCCAAACAGAAAAAATCACATTAGCGGTTAATAAACAATCACAATGTACGTCATTGTGAAATAGAAAAAAGAATTGGCTGGTGCCCAAAATTAATGCTGCTAATTTAGCTGTTTTGTTATTGTAAAATATTTTTGTAAACCTGTAGGTTGAATAGATTGCAATTCCTGAATATAAAAGCACCGGCAATTTAAAAGTAAAAGTAGAAGGGCCAAATAAATAGTAAAACGGGGTTGTAATCCAGAAAATAAGTGGTGGTTTTTGCAAGTATGGTTCGAAGTGTATATTTAGGTTTATCCAATCACCCGATTCAAAAATAACTCGGCTGATAGCTGCGTACTTCCCAGCATCACTGGTTAATGGAATCAAAAGGCCAAAGGTGTATGTAACAATTAAAAGACTAAAAATAAAAATGTTTATAATTGAATTTCGATTGAGTTTTTTAGTTTTCATCTGGTTAACAATGAATTTGCTTCAATTTATGAAATATTACTTTATTATAAACATCATTTTCAAAATAAAATAAAAATTATTTTATTTCGCAATTGTTTTTGGTTTGGCTATATAATATTTAGTACCGTTTACTTTTAAATTCAACACTGGTTTTTGAAGAAGTATTGGGAATTTATCAACAGGAACACGAACCCATTCTTCCGATCCTTTTAAAATTTCATAATTTTTTAGCTCCAGTAAATTTCTCTCTTTTTCATTGAACACCAAAAAATGATTGGATTCTATTGGCAATTTAAAAATGGTATCCATGCTAACAACGTCAAATTTATTATTGCTGTGAATACGAATATTCGATGCGGCTCTTATATTTCCATAAACATAAACTTTGTCGGTTTTCGAAATTCCATTTTTACGGAGTTCAGAAACCAGTTGCTCACCCGGATTTGGCATTAAAAGAGGGTACAATAAAATAAAAACACTAAAATAGAAAAGCATTATTCCATTGGAAATAATTATCTCTTTTGAAATATTTTTGAAAATGCCAAACCACCATGTCAAAATAATTGCAGCTGCAAACAATATTCCCAGGATTAAAATTTTATCGGGGAAAACAAATGTGGCATACAAAATATTTATTGAAAGGATGAATACATTCAAGACAAGAAAAACCACTACAATTGTTTTTTTGAATGAGGTTTTTGTTTGAATAAAAATATATGACATAAAAAGAGAAACCAACGGAATAACGGGTAAAACGTAGCGGTCGTAAAATTTAAATACCGCCCCCGACATTAATATAAACAGTACTATCCAAATTAAAATAAAACCAAATATTGCTTTTAAAGAATTATCGGATTTCAAAATGTATTTTTTTAATTCTTTTGGTTTCGAAAATGAAATAAAAATCCACGGAATAAGAAACGCAATTAAGTTAGCAACTCCCAGACCTGCATTAGTAAAAACCTGAGCAGTTTTCGAAGAAACACGCTCGCCAACCTGGTCGGCAAAAAATGACGATAAATAAGTTGAGCCGTGTTCAATATACATTATTATAAACCAACTTAAAGCAACCACAATGGCAACAACCAATGAGACCGGCTCGAATATTTGATTTAATTTTTTTCGTTTCCACGGATTTAAAAAGAGGAATAATATACTGACTCCTGCAAAAGCTGCGGCAGGAATTCCTTTGGTTTCGAATGCGAGGGCTGCTCCTAAATAGGCCATCCAGTAGAATTTTTTTGCGGGTTTCTCATGGAGCATAATTTCTAAAAATCCCCATGCGCTGATTGTCAAAAATAACGTTAATAAAATATCGGGAATGGAACGGCTAGCACTCATTAATACCAGTGGATTTGCAGCCGTAATAAACGCCGCAGTTGTTGCAAGTTTTCGATTTCCGGATAATGATTTTGCCATTAAAAATGTAATCGCAACCAACATCGCACCTGCCAACCAAAAAAACAGTCGAGACGAAAATGGGCTGACTCCGAATATTTTGTAACTGCCAATTAAAACCCAATAAGTTGCAATAGGTTTTAAAAAACGTGGTGAACCGTCGGCTTTGTAGGGTGTAAAATAATCTGCTTTTTCTACCATTTGAATGACGGCGTCGGTATAATATTTTTCATCTGGAAAGTGAAAAACATAATCCAGTGCACTTGGAGCCGAGTACAATAAAAACAAGATAGGTATAATAAATAGTGCGTATTTCTGTAACCAAGTTTTTTGCATTTCTAATATTTTAATAGGTACATGGGTTGTAAGACTTCCTCTCTGGTTTTCGGATTTATAAAACGCCCGCCACGATTGAGATACAAGTGCCTATATTTAATTAATGTATCTGGTTTTGCTTCCAGCTTTTTCAATTCGTTTAATCCTTCCGGATTTGTGAAAATCCAATTTCCATTTGTTGCAATTTGCTGCAAGTTGTCACCCTTTTTTACCTGAATTGCCTGTGGTTCGCTGTAGAAGAATAGTTCGTATTGACCATATTTGTAATTGTACAATTTATCGTTTTTATTTGCATTTTTAGTGAAATAGCGTGCCGCTTTTGGCGGAGCCTGGAAGCTAAACATAAACGGCAGAACATGTGTATTCATTAAAAGAAAAAGAGAGGTAGAAACAATTATTGAGGGGAGGATTAATTTAGCAAAAGGATTTTGAATTCGAATAAAAACAAAAGCGGTAATAGCTATTGCGGCAAAGGCAAAAATCCAAAAATATATTTTGGATGAAGGAAAAACGTAAATAGAAAGTGTGAAAATTATTAGCCAAAGTAAAATTACTACAACGTTTTGGGTTGAATTAAAAATGCGTAATAGTTTGTTCTTTTCGAATGCAATGGCAATCCATTTTGCGGTTAGTACGGCAATAAGTGGAATAATTATAAAGATGTAATTTGGCAATTGACTGCTGGCAGAATTCAAAATAATAAAGAAAATCCAGATTCCGGTAAATGTGAAAAATTCGTTTGAACGGAACCTGTTTTTAATAAGCATTCTGAATTCTAAAAATGCAGATATAAAAAAGAGCAAACTCCAGGGTAGGAAAAGGTAGAGTAGGCTGTGGAAATAAAAAAACGGGTCGTTAACTGCTTTAATATACGAACCAGTAATTCGTCCCACATTATTTTCCCAAAAGAAAAAACGAATTCCTTCCCATCCAAATTGATTCATTAAACCAATTAGTGCCGGGCTGGCAACTATTAATGCAAGAATAATTCCGAGGTACCAGCGGAAGTCTAAAAGAAACTTGAAATCTTTTTTCAAAAGAATATGACCCACAACGGCAAATGCCGGAATGGCTGCTCCAATTGGTCCTTTACAAAGCATTGCTAACCCAATCGCGATAAATCCAAAAATCCAATGTTTGTTTTTTCGTGTTTTTACAAATTCCGAAAGTTGCCAGAGTGCAAGCGTTACAAAAGCTTGTAAAGGTGTGTCGGTATGAATGTCGGAACTGTACAACGAGTAGATGAAAGAAAATCCCAGCAATATTGCCGTGAGGTATCCAACTCGTTGATTGTGTAAACTTTTACCCAGTTGAAAAGCCCAGTAAAAGCCTAGAAATGTGAGTAGCAAAAATGGAAATTTGAACCAGAAATTTGAAATTCCACCGATTGAAAAACCTGCTGCTCCCATCCAAAAAAGCATGGGGGGTTTCTGGTCGTAGGCATCGCCGTGGACCGTTAAATTTATAAAATTTCCATTTTGAAAAATTTCTTTGGCAACAGTTGCATATTTCCCGGCATCGCGGGTTACGTCAATCGAAAGCCCCGTAAGGTAACTCCCAATTGCAGCAATGGCAATTATAAAAAAAATGAGGCGAGCTGTTTTGTTTTCAAACATTATAAATCAGTATTTTTTTCTTATTGGAAAAGTTGGATAAAAGTCGCAATTTTTTCAGAGATTCTGAAATCGCAATTCAAATGCTGAATTTCTTTTGCGAAGTTTTAACAGTTTAGTGCATTTTATATTGTTTTGGTATTAAATCACTTTTAGTTTTCAGCGGTGTGCGAATTGTTACTGGCATGAATCCATTTGAATTCAATATCTTTGGGGAAATTTAGAATGAGGACTAATTTTTGGTTTTCGGTCTTCCGACAAATACTATAAACGTATGGAACGAGCATGTAAAATATTTTGCATAAAAAAGAATCATTATATGCGAGTTCCATCGAAATGAGCTTGCGAATTCTATTGAATACAATTAAAATAAACGATAGAGTGAGATAAATACCCTTGAAAATTTAAAATTATAATGAGATGAAACTTTGGGATAAAGGTATATCGGTAAATAAAGCCATTGAAGATTTTACAGTTGGAAAAGATCGGGAATTGGATTTGTATTTAGCTCAATACGATATTCTAGGTTCGATGGCACACGTTACAATGCTTGAGTCGGTTGGACTAATTGAAAAAGAGGAATTACCAATTCTGCTGAAGCATTTAAAAGAGTTGTATTCAAAAGCGGCAAAAGGAGATTTCGAAATTGAAGAAGGGGTGGAGGATGTACATTCGCAAGTGGAGTTTTTGCTGACCAAAGAATTGGGTGATTTGGGTAAAAAAATTCATAGTGGACGTTCACGAAACGACCAGGTTTTGCTCGATTTAAAACTATTTACACGCGATGCAATTAAAGAAGTTGTTGAAAGTGCGACAGATTTAATAAATATATTATTACAACGGAGCGAAGAAACTAAAGACATTTTAATGCCCGGATATACACATTTGCAAGTTGCAATGCCGTCGTCGTTCGGTTTGTGGTTTAGCGCATACGCCGAAAGTTTAATTGACGATTTGGAATTAATGTTGTCGGCTTATAAAGTTACTAACCAAAATCCCTTGGGTTCTGCTGCGGGCTATGGTTCGTCGTTTCCTTTAAATCGGCAAATGACAACCGATTTACTCGGGTTTAACAACATGAATTACAATGTGGTTTATGCACAAATGGGGCGTGGAAAAGTGGAAAAGATTGTTTCGTTTACGGTTGGAAATATGGCAAGTACTCTTTCTAAATTAGCATTCGATGTTTGCCTTTTTATGAGCCAGAATTTCAACTTCATAACTTTGCCTGCCGAGTTTACTACTGGATCGAGTATAATGCCGCACAAAAAAAATCCCGATGTTTTCGAATTGATAAGGGCACGTTGTAATAAATTGCAAAGTGTTTCGGGGCAGATTTCGATGATAATAAATAATTTGCCAAGTGGTTATTTTCGCGATTTGCAAATGGTAAAAGAGGTTTTTTTGCCTTCTTTTAAAGAGATTATCGATTGTTTGAAAATTGCAACGTTGGCACTTAAAAATATCGGTGTGAATGACAATATTTTGGAAGATCCGAAATACGATTATCTCTTTAGTGTTGAGGAAGTAAATAAATTAGTTTTGCAGGGAGTTCCTTTCCGTGAGGCTTATAAACAAGTTGGCGAACAGATTGAAAAAGGTGAGTTTCATCCGGATAAAAAAGTTGATCATTCGCATGAAGGAAGCGTTGGGAACTTGTGTCTTGAGGAAATTTCTGAAAAGAAAAAGGAAATTCTAAATGGTTTTAATTTCCTTAAAATTGAAAAAGCTGTTAGTCAGCTCCTTGCCTAAGTTTATTAACGCGCTGAGAATGTGCTAAATGTCATCTTTTTGTATATTTTTTAGGAGTCAAATACAACAATGTTTATAGAGGAACAAGGTTAAGAGTGTGTTATTTAACACATAAATTCTTTCTCTAAATTGTAGATTTTGAGGTGTTTGATTATTTTTGATTTCACATTGTAAGAAAAATTTCGTTTTTGCTATCAATTTAACATATTTTCATTTTAAAATGGGACAAATAGATTGTATGCGAAAGAGTTAAAAAAATAGGAGAAAAATGATGCAGACGATATTGCCTAAAGCGCAGGGATTATATAACCCTGAAAATGAACACGATAATTGTGGGATAGGATTTGTTGCCCAACTAAAAGGTATCGCTTCGCACGATATAATAGAACGAGGACTGGAGGTTCTTGAAAATATGGATCATCGTGGTGCTACTGGTGCTGATAATTCTAGTGGTGACGGAGCTGGTTTGTTAATGCAAATACCACATGATTTTATCACCAATGTTCTGAAAATGAAAGTTGGGGAACAAGGGAAATATGGTACAGGACTTATTTTTCTTCCGAAAGAGGAAAGCGAAGCAGCTTTTTGTATTGAAATTTTGAGCAAACATATTGAGGCAGAAGGATTGAAATTGGTAGGTTATCGGGATGTACCTGTTGACAGTTCTGTTCCCGGCGAGATTGCAAAAACTACCGAACCAATGGTTAAGCAGGTTTTTATTAAAGCAAACCTGGAAAAAGATGATTTGGAAAGAAAATTATTTGTGGTTCGTAAATTGGCCGAAAAGGAAATTCGCGAGTCGAACCTTACCTATAAGGGAAGTTTTTACCAGCCAAGTTTATCAGCAAAAGTAATTGTGTACAAAGGAATGTTTACTCCCACACAATTGCGTAATTATTATCTCGATTTCAAAAACGAACAGTTTAAAAGCGCCATTGCATTGGTTCACTCGCGTTTTAGTACCAATACATTTCCTACATGGGATTTGGCGCAACCTTTTCGGATTGTAGCACACAATGGTGAAATTAACACAATTAAAGGGAATCGTTTATGGATGCAAGCGCGGGAAGCTTTAATGAAGTCGGAAGTTTTCGGCGATGACCTTAAAAAACTACTTCCGGTTATTGAGCCAGGAAAATCGGATTCTGCATCGTTCGACAATGTTTTGGAATTTCTTCATTTAACAGGTCGTTCGTTGCCACATTCGTTGTGTATGATGATTCCTGAATCATTCAATCAGAAAAATCCAATTCCCGATAGTTTAAAAGCATTTTATGAATATCACTCCACAATTATGGAGCCTTGGGATGGGCCGGCTTCGATGGTATTTTCCGATGGACGATACATTGGCGGAACTCTGGATAGAAATGGGTTACGCCCTTCGCGCTACATAATTACCAAAAACGATTTGGTGGTGATGGGTTCCGAAGTTGGCGTTCAAACTTTTCCTGCCGAGGAAATTAAAGAAAAGGGCCGTTTACGCCCGGGTAAATTATTGCTGGTTGACACTCAGCTTGGAATTATTATTCCCGATCAGGAAGTAAAAGAGCAGTTAAGTCGTCGTAATCCATACGGAATGTGGTTGAAGGAAAACCGCATGCAGATGAAGCACATTAATGTGAAAACGCGTGTGCCTTCGGCCATTGAAAATTTTGAGACCTATTCAAAAGTATTTGGCTACACAAAAGAAGACATGTATGAGATAATTCAGCCAATGAGTAGTAATGCAGCTGAACCAACTGCTTCGATGGGGAACGATGCTCCTCCTGCTGTTTTTTCGGATAAACCCAAACGATTTTTCGATTACTTCAAGCAGATGTTTGCCCAGGTAACCAATCCTCCAATCGATTCGATTCGTGAAGGTTTGGTGATGGCGCTTACCAATTATATCGGAGCTCTTCAGTCAAATATTCTGGACGAAAATCCGGATCATTGCAAACTGGTGAAATTTGCAGGACCAGTTCTTATTAATACAGATCTTGGAAAGATTAAAGATTTGAAGGATGAGATGTTTACACATAAAACCATCCAGATGATGTTTCCGGTTAAAGAAGGTGTTAAAGGTTTTGAGGCGGCTATGGATAAAATGCTTGCTGATGCCGAAAAAGCAGTGGACGATAAAAAGAATTACATTATTCTTACGGATAGAAAAATTTCTGAAGATTATGCGCCAATTCCTTCATTGCTGGCAGTTTCTGCTGTCCATCATCACCTTATTAAGACAAAAAAACGGATGCAAGTTGGTATCATTGTCGAAACCGGAGAAGCGCGTGAAATAAATCATTTTGCATTGTTGCTCGGTTATGGTGCCAGTATAATTAACCCTTATTTGGCTTTTGCTGCCATCGACCACATGGTGAAAGAGGGTAAAATTGATTTGGAATACAAAGAGGCACGTAAAAACTATATTAAAGCGATTGACAAAGGTTTGTTGAAAGTGTTGTCAAAAATGGGAATTTCAACATTAAGAAGTTATCATGGCGGACAATTATTCGAAGCGATTGGTGTTGGCCAGGAGATAATTGATAAATATTTTACCGGGACGATTTCGAAAATTGGTGGAGTAGGAGCGGAAGAGATTTGCAAAGAAGCAACTCTATTTCACGAGCTAGCTTATGCTGTTGATAATACTCCCGAACCTTTCCGTTTTGAAAGCGGTGGTGTTTACGAATGGAGAAAATATGGAGAACATCACGCGTGGAATCCCGAATCGATTGGCTTATTGCAGTGGGCAACCCGAACCAACGATTACAGCAAATTTAAGGAATATAGTACGCTGGTTGACAATCAAAACAGAAAACCGGCTTTTATAAGAAGCTGTTTCAAACATAAGAAAAACCCCATTTCAATTGACAAGGTGGAGTCGATTGAAGAGATAATGAAACGTTTTGTTACGGGAGCAATGTCGTATGGTTCAATTAGTAAAGAAGCGCACGAGGCATTGGCAGTTACTATGAATGCCATTGGCGGACGCAGTAATACAGGAGAAGGTGGTGAAGATCCCGAACGTTTTGGAACAAATAGAAATAGCAAGATTAAACAAATTGCATCGGGGCGTTTTGGTGTTACCAATAATTACCTGACCAATGCAGATGAACTTCAAATAAAAATAGCACAGGGTGCAAAACCTGGAGAAGGTGGACAGTTACCGGGTTACAAAGTGAATAAAATTATTGCTAAAACCCGTAATTCGACTCCGGGTATTACCTTAATATCTCCTCCGCCTCACCACGATATTTATTCAATAGAAGACCTTGCGCAGTTGATTTACGATTTGAAAACAACTAATCCAAGAGCAAAAGTTTCTGTAAAATTGGTTTCCGAAGGTGGAGTAGGAACAATTGCAGCGGGTGTGGCAAAAGCATATTCCGATGTAATTATTATTGCAGGTGCCGATGGTGGGACAGGTGCAAGTCCTGCAAGTTCTATTAAACATGCAGGTTTACCTGTTGAACTGGGAATTGCCGAAGCGCAACAAACCTTAGTATTAAATAATTTGCGTGGGCGTGTAAAACTGCAGGTTGATGGACAGTTGAAAACCGGACGCGATGTGGTAACATTGGCTTGTTTGGGTGGAGAAGAATTTGGATTTTCAACTTCAGCATTAATTGTACTGGGTTGTGTAATGATGCGGAAATGCCACATGAATACTTGTCCGGCAGGTATTGCCACACAAGATAAAACCTTAAGAAAAAGGTTCATTGGAAAATCGGAATTTACAGTGAATTTCTTCAAATTTCTTGCGCAAGAAGTTAGGGAATATTTGGCAGAAATGGGATTTGCTAAATTTGATGATATTGTTGGACGTGTCGATCTGCTTGAAGTAGATGAGGATGTACAAAATTGGAAGATGAAAAATGTTGATTTTTCCAAACTAATGTATATGTCAAAAGAAGCCAAAGGAAATTCTATTCACTATACACAAGCAAATGCAAATCCCAATATTGGGCATTTAGATTTCGATATCATTAGGGATGCTAAAAGAGCAATTAAAGGAGCTGAAAAAGTCTGGATATCTCACAAAATTATTAACGTTGACCGAACTGTTGGCGCAATGCTTTCGGGTGAAATATCAAAACGTTACGGTGAAGCTGGATTACCCAAAGATACAATTAACTGTACTTTCCATGGTACTGCCGGCCAGAGTTTTGGAGCTTTCCTTGTTAAAGGAGTAACGTTCCGTCTGGAAGGCGATTCTAACGATTACATTGGAAAAGGTTTGTCGGGTGGAAAAATAATTGTTGTCCCTCCAACCGGTTCAACTTTTAAACCCGAAGAGAATATTATTATTGGAAATACTTCGTTTTACGGGGCAACAAAAGGCGAAGCTTATATTCGAGGTGTTGCGGGCGAACGTTTTTGCGTAAGAAATTCAGGTGCAAATGCTGTTATTGAAGGCACCGGCGACCACTGTTGTGAATACATGACAGGAGGCCGTGTTGTGGTACTGGGTAAAACCGGTAGAAATTTTGGCGCCGGTATGAGTGGCGGGATTGCCTATGTTTTAGATGAAACCGGCGATTTCGATTATTTCTGTAACCGGGGTTTAGTTGACTTGGTTCCGGTAGAAGACAATGCCGATATTAGAGAATTACAATCTTTAATTAACAAGCATTTGTTGCATACTCAAAGTGCGCTGGCATCTAAAATTCTTACCAATTGGGAAGAGTATTTACCTCTATTTGTAAAAGTAATTCCGTTTGAATACAAAAAAGTTATGGAAGAGAACAAACTGAAGGAGTTACAAAAGAAATTACAATTAACGGAAGATGACCCATCGCGGCACGAGTAGGATTTAATTCATTAACTGAAAAAAAAGAACTAGATATGGGAGATCCAAATGGATTTATGACGGTTACCCGTAAAGAAGCGAGATACCGACCAGCAAAAGAAAGAATTTATGATTTCGGTGAGGTGGAGCAAACGCTAAACGAAAAAGACAGGCGGTTGCAAGCTTCGCGTTGTATGGATTGTGGAATCCCATTTTGTCATTGGGGATGTCCGGTGGGCAGCAAAATCCCGGAATGGCAGGATGCAGTTTACAGAGGTAATAAAGAGGAAGCATATTATATTCTTCATTCAACAAATAGTTTTCCTGAAATTACTGGTCGTATTTGCCCGGCACCCTGTGAAAAATCGTGTGTGTTGGCAATTCACGAAGAAGCGGTTACAATTCGTGAAAATGAATGTGCGACAGTGGAACAAGCTTTTGATGCTGGAATTGTTAAGGCAAATCCTCCCCTAACGCGATCAGGAAAAAAAGTGGCAGTTATTGGTTCGGGACCAGCTGGTCTTTCTGCTGCTGATTTATTAAATCGTGCCGGCCATTTGGTAACTGTTTTTGAAAAACAGGATGCAATCGGAGGTTTAATGCGTTACGGAATTCCTGATTTCAAACTAAATAAAAATGTAATCGATCGAAGGTTAGCATTATTTGCAGAGGAAGGAATGGAGTTTAAAACCAATGTAAATATTGGGGTAGACATTTCCAAAGAAGAATTATTAAAGGAATACGATGCTGTGGTTTTGGCAGTTGGTGCAGAGCAACCTCGTAACCTTCCGGTTGAAGGTCGCGATTTGGAAGGTGTGCATTATGCCATGGATTTTTTAATTCAACAAAACAAATTTGTGGCGGGCCAGGTAATTTCTGATGAAGAAAGAATCTTCGCAAAAAATAAAAGTGTATTGGTAATTGGTGGTGGCGATACCGGTTCCGATTGTGTAGGAACTTCTATTCGTCAAAAGGCAATATCTGTTACACAAATCGAGATTTTACCAAAACCGGAAGAAAAAAGAGAAGACAATAATCCCTGGCCGTATTGGCCAAATACACTCCGAACTTCGAGTTCACATAAAGAGGGCTGCGAACGTCGCTGGAGTTTAAACACCAAACGTTTTATTGGCGAAAATGGCAAATTAAAACAAGTGGAATTGGTTCAGGTTGAGTGGAATAAAGATGAAAATGGACGTTGGATTATGGCTGAAATTCAGGGAACAACAGAAGTTGTTAATGTAGATTTGGCTTTTCTTTCAATGGGATTTACGCAACCGGTTCATGTTGGTTTACTCGAACAACTTGGTGTTGAATTCGATGCACGTGGAAACGTAAAAGTTAACAATAAGAAACAAACTTCGATTGAAAAAATATTTGCAGCCGGCGATGCTGAAAAAGGTGCGAGTCTTGTGGTTCATGCCATTGAAGCCGGAAAAGTTGCTGCAAAAAATGTTGATGAATTTTTAAGAGATTAAAAAAAATTGCCTGAGGCAATTCACTTGGCGGTTAGAAACCAAAAGGTGAGTAGTTGGTTGCAAAGCCTAATTTTAAAGAGGTAATCGGTAAAAAATAATATTTATTTATTGAAGTTAACACTTTCCCTTGACTTGTTTGTAAACTTACCGGTTGCGCTTTTTTTTATGTTTTGACTTTGAAATGGGACTTGAACTTTGCCGATAATCGCGAGAAGTTTTTTTGATTAGGAGAGTTACAAAATTAAAGGAATTCCTTCGGGGCGTTCGTGTTTCCATCGACGGTGCGACCATAAATAATAAGCAGGTTCTTCCCGAATTATTTCTTCCATCTTTTGGATATAAGTAAGTATAATTTCGTTTGCCTCAACTTCTTTTGGTTTATCGAAAAGGGGAATAAAATCGAATTCATATCTTCCCCGTTTAATTCTTCTGGTAACCTGTAAAAATACAGGTTGATTTGAAAATTGTGCTATTTTCTCAGGGCCTAAGAAAAATGGTGCTTCCCGGTTCAGAAAGAGTGTCCAGAATTTAGAATTTGGTGGTGGAGTTTGGTCTGCACCTAGCCAAATTGCCGCAGGTTTATCTGTTTTTCCAAATGATAAAACAAGTCTTGATGATCGGTTAACAGGCACAATGGTGGCTCCCCATCTGGTTCTTATCTTTTTTAAAAATCGTTCGAAAGCCTGATTCCCACGCATGGGGTTATAAAGTAAAATAATGTCGTGTTTGCATTTTGTTGCAGCAAAATTACCCCACTCCCAATTGTTATAGTGCATTCCCAAAAAAATAATACTTCTCCCTTCGTTGTAATATTGGTTAAACTGTTCTACTTTATTATAAGCAATGTGTTTGTTCATTAGCTTTTCGCTGGCACTGTACCCTTTTATCGTTTCAATAAAAAGATCACAAAAGTAGTGATAGAATTTATTCGTAATCTTTTGAATTTCTTTATCAGACTTTTCGGGAAAGGCGTGAGTAAGATTTTCAAAAATAACTTTCCGTCGGTATTTAACCACATACCTCAATAGCACATAAATAAAATCTGATATTCCAAATAAAATCCAAAATGGCAGGTATGATATACAAATTAGGAATCCTACAAGTATTGAGTTGAACGTTTTTTGTAAAAGATTTTCTTGGGAATGTTTGTCTTTTTGTACAAGTGTTTTGTTTTTCATTTTCCTAAAATCTGTTTTGTGTATTATTATAAAGGTAAGTTAGCTGGGCGTTTATGTTTCCATCGTTTGTGAGACCATAAATAATGTTCGGGTTTTTCCCGAATTACTTCTTCCATTCTTTTAATAAATGCCAAAATAATTTCATTAGCGGAATGCTCTTTTGGGTTTTCAAAAAGGAGCTCAAAGCTAACCTCGTAAATTCCACGTTCAACTTTTTGGGTTTTCTGGAAAAAAACCGGGTGATTAAACTTGCGAGAAATAAATGAGGGACCTTGATAAAAAATGGTGTCTTGATTTAAAAAACGGAACCAGAATTTATTAGAAGGTGGAGGATTTTGATCTCCGGCTAGCCATGTAAATACAGGTTCGTTATTTTTTTCAGCAGTAATTACTCTTCTTAAAATTTTAGAATCGGGAATAAGTTCGGCACCAAATTTAGCTCTTGTTTTTTTTAGAAATTCGTTAAAAGATTTATTGTGAAGAGGTTTGTAAACTCCCAGAATTTGATGTTTTAAAAAAAGTGGAAATCCGGTTCCCCATTCCCAATTGTTATAATGATTGGTTAGAACAACAACACTTTGTCCTTTGTCAAAATAAATATTTAGCAACTCTGGATTTTTTACGATATATCTTTTGTGATAATCCTTTTCTTTCATTCCGTGCATTTTTACGGTTTCCATTGTATGATCTGCAAGATGTCGAAAGAATTTCTTCCGGATTTGTTTGAGCTCTTTTTCATTTTTATCAGGAAAAGAATTCTTTAAATTCAGTAATACAACTTCTTTTCTGTAACCAGCAATTCGAAATAAAATGACATAAAATATATCTGCCAAAAAATAGATTAATGGAAACGGAAGTTTGGCAACCAGTTTTAAAATGAAAATACCTAATTGTGAAAACATCCCTGATTTTATAAATGGATTAATGAGTGAACAAATCTACGTTTTTTAACGTAATTTCCAGTAAAGTTATTTTTAACATTACTATCTTTCCATAAATAAAAATTGAATGCTATGAAAGTTCAGATTACAGTTATATTAATCGTTTTTGTTATGAATAGTTTCGCTCAAAATTCATTTATTGCTCACCGGGGTGCATCGTACTTAGCACCCGAAAACACAGTGGCTGCGGCAAATCTTGCCTGGGAATTGGGTGCCGATGCCGTAGAATGCGACGTTTATCTTACAAAAGATAACCGGGTGATGGTTATTCACGATAAAGACACAAAAAGAACCTGTTCCGGCAAAAAGAATCTCGACATAAAAGATAGTCCGTCGATGTTATTGCGCGATTTAGATGCCGGAGTGTGGAAAGATAAAAAATACAAAGGCGAAAAAATCCCGTTTCTTTCGGAATTGATTGAAACCGTGCCTGATGGAAAAACATTGGTTGTTGAGATAAAATGCGGCAGCGAAGTATTACCTGCATTAAAACGGGTAGTGGAAAAAAGTGGCAAACAAGAACAAATTGTTTTTATTTGTTTCGGCTGGAAAACTATTTTAGATACCAAAAATGAATTTCCTGAAAATAAATGCTACTGGTTAAGTGCCATAAAACAGGGTTTGAAAAAGAGAATTGGTCAAGCCGCCGAAAAAGGTCTTGACGGTGTTAACCTTCGCAATTTAATTATTGATAAAGAAATTGTAGAACTGACAAAAGCCAATAATCTGGAAGTTCTTACTTGGACGGTTGACAATCCGGTTGAAGCAAAACGATTAACTGAAATTGGAGTTGTAGGAATTACTACCAACCGTCCAAAATGGCTTAAGGACGAGATGGCTAAACTTTAGTTTAAAAAGGATTTAGGGTTTATTTTTTTTTCAATACACAGTACTCAAGTTTAATTGTCTAAAAGAAAAAGGATTCCCATTTTTGAAGAATCCTTTTCAATTCTATTTTTAAACAATATTTAATTGTTGTAGATTATTGTTTTGTATTTCACATGCTAAAAGTAAGAGATAACAATGTTAACCCGACTCAAC
>CAYZBC010000091.1:0-16256 GCA_964476535.1 uncultured Maribellus sp. | reverse complement strand
ACGATGTTTTTCACCTAAATAGGTGAAAACATTTTAATCGGCAAAGCTTTGTAGACATTAGTTTTACAGGGCTTTCCGATTTTTATATATTTTGTTTTACGGAGTTAAGGAAATACTTTAACTGAACAAAATTTCAAATGAATTCAATCTTCTATTTTTGAAAAGTAATTTCTTAGTACCTCTTTTCGTTTTTCTTGTGTTTTTAACTTAAAAAATGAAACGAACATGGCAAAAAATATTAATATACAGGATACTGATTAAATTGTGTTACCCTGTTTCGGAAGTGTCATCCGTTAGCTGACGGATACTTAAAAAATTGTAAATTGATAAAGAAAAAAATAACATCGTCATCTTTGAACAATTTATTTAGATAAAATTTTAAGTGAAAATTTTATCTAAATAATATACGTAAAATCTTTAATACCCATTTTTTATATGGCGGATAACGCAAGGGTAAATCTAATTTAGTAGTTGTTTTCATAACCGAACGTTCATGAGAAAATACATCGAAACTTCGTTTTCCGTGGTATGTACCCATGCCGCTGTATCCTACTCCACCAAACGGTAATGAGAGATTTATAAAGTGTAATACAACTTCGTTAATTCCTGCATCTCCCGAGTAAGTTTTAAGTAGGAACTCTTTTTGTTTTTTTCTGTTTTCTGAAAAATAATAGAGTGAGAGCGGTTTTTCTCTACTATTAACAAGTTGAACCACTTCATCGATATTTTCGAAAGTAAGAACAGGAAGAATGGGGCCAAAAACTTCACCTTTCATAACTGGAGAATCGGCAGTTACATCGGTTAAAATGGTAGGAGAGAAGTACTTCTTGTTGGTATCAAAATTACCACCATAATAAACCGTAGCACCTTCTAGTAAACCTGCTAACCGCTTCATCGCACTTTCATTAATAATTTTAGGGAAATCGGAATTTTCTTCAGGATTTTCCGAAAAGAACTTTACAATTACTTCTTTCATTAATAGTAGCAATTTATCTTTCACTTCGGTGTGTACATATAAATAATCGGGAGCCACGCACGATTGTCCGGAATTTAGTAGTTTCCCCCAAATTATACGTCGGGCCGCAATTTTAAGGTTGGCATCTTTATCAACTATTACCGGATTTTTTCCTCCTAATTCAAGAATAACTGGTGTTAAATATTTTGCAGCGGCTTCTAAAACAATCTTTCCAACCTGCGAACTTCCGGTAAAAAAGATTTTATCCCAGCGTTGTGCCAATAGTTTCTGGCTCATCCCTACTCCACCCTGAAGAACTTTTACATGTTCCTCTTCAAAAGTAACAGAAACAATTTTTTCGATAACAGTGGCGGTGTTTGGCGTAAATTCAGACGGTTTCAAAACAACCACATTTCCGGCTGAAATTGCTGCAATCATGGGTGTCATTGCCAACATAAAAGGATAGTTAAAGGGGCTAATTACCAATACTTTTCCATAAGGTTGTTTGTGAATGTAACTATGAGATGGGAAAGCAAAAATTGGTGTAGAAACTCTACGTGGACGCGACCATTTATTTACACTTTTAATAAGTTTGGTTAATTCATTCTGAACCATCCCAATCTCGGTTGAAAAAGCTTCGAATTCACTTTTCCCCAAGTCAGCATCCAATGCAGTAATTATTTCCTGTTCATGCTGTTTAATACACTGCTTTAGTTTTTTTAAAAGTTCTATCCGAAAATTAGGATCAAGAGTTTTATTTGAATCGAAATATTTTTGCTGAATATTTACAATTTCATTGACATTATTAGTGGTCATATATTTCAATTATCAGAATAAATTTCTTTTAACAGCTTACTAATTCCTTTTTTCATGGCTGTTTCTACCTGTTCATATTCAGGAATACTTTTCCCAATAAAAATAAAAAAAATTGCCACTTGCTGGTCGTCTAATTTACTATATAATTCGAATTTATTTAATCGGTAAGCTTCCCGAATTTTTCGTTTAATTAAATTACGATGAACCGCTAGTTTAAAATTTCGTTTACCAACAGAAAAAGCTGCTTGTACCGGATATTTTGTGTGAAGTGAAGTTTTTTGAAATACAATTTTTAGGGGAAATGCCAAAAACGATTCTCCTTCAGAAAAAAGTTTATCAATTATTTTTTTACTGCATAGTCGTTCTTCCTTTTTAAAGGTAAGCTTCTTTTTGTCATCAATATTGTTTTCTGAGTAATTCACTATTAAAACAAAAAAAAGGCCATCAGTCGATTGACAGACAGCCTTTAAATTTATATTCTTTTTATTTAGTCTTTACCATTTTTTTTAATGTATTGATCTAATGCCATTGACATTGAGGGTGCCTGTGCCGTTGGAGCTTCAATATCAAGGCGAAGTCCGGCATCGCGAACAGCTTGTGCTGTGGTAGGGCCAAAACAAGCAATTCGTGTATTATTTTGTTCAAAATTAGGAAAATTTTGAAACAACGATTTAATTCCAGATGGGCTAAAAAATACTAATACGTCATATTTTATATCATTCAAATCTGATAAATCGCTGCTTACCGTACAATATAAAATTGCTCTGGTATAATTGTAGCCCTCTTTATCCAACATTGCAGGAATTTCTTGTTTGTGGATATCGGCAAGAGGAACCAAAAATTTCTCGTCTTTGTGTTTTTTCATCACACTTATTAAATCCACAAAGCGACCGTCGCCATAGAAAATTTTACGCTTGCGATATACAATGTACTTTTGCAAATAGAAAGCAGTAGCTTCCGACACGCAAAAATATTTCATCGAATCGGGCACAGTTAAACGCATTTCTTGTGCAATTCTAAAAAAGTGATCGATTGCTGTACGACTGGTAAAAATTACCGCGGAATGATCCAGTATTTGAATTCGGGTTTGCCGAAATTCCTTTGCAGAAACACCTTCTATCTGGATAAATGGTCTGAAATCAATTTTCAGGCTACTCTTATTTGCTAAATCAAAATAGGGTGATTTTGCAGTACACGGTTTTGGTTGCGAAACTAAAATGCTTTTGACCTTCAAAATGATATGCTTTTAATGAGATAACTCCTTCTTCCTATAAAACAACTTCTTTATAAATTAAAAACAAGGGTACAAATTCAAGGGTACAAAGGTATAAAAAGAGATAAAATATAGAAAATTGTTTCTTTAATAATATAGAAATACCTCTTTGAAGCAAAAAAGCATAAAATACAGCCACTATAAAAGTCCCTATATATACTATAAACATAGGGTTTTCGGAGGGGTAATAATTAATTAACGCAACAACCGGAAAAAGCACTAATCCTAGTGTTCTATTAAAATTATCCATATTAAACAGGTATTCGCTTGTTTCTAATGCTCCTTCGAATACCAAACCAAGGATGGAGTAAGCAATTTTTTTTACAAAAAAATAGGAAAGAACTACCATTAAACCAGTGAAATAAAAAGTAAGGTTTTTATGTGCTAAAGTGAGTTGAAAATGTTCAATTACCTGATATAAAAAGATTGAGCAGGTGATGTAAAAAAACACTTCTAACCGAAATGAAGCATGTAAAATCGGGTAGTTTTTTTCGCGGAATAAGCGAAACGAAGTTGAATAGTTAACCAAGGACTGAAAAAGATTTGCAATATATTTTGAATATGTAGTTCGAATTGTAGCGAACAAAACAATTGCCAAAAGCAGCAAAATAGTTATCCAATCTGTATTTATCCGATTTATTTCGCGAATAGGTAATCCAATCTTACTGCTTTCAAATTTAACCGACGAAACCAATTTTATATCGTTTTTGGGTGTAATGTATCGCGAACCATCAATTAATATTTTACTTTCGCGCAGCCAACGCCAGTATCTAATTTGCGCAAATGTTGGCGGCTTCGGTAAAGTGTCTTTTATTATCGGTATTGTTTCACGTTCGGGAATTGCCTCAAAAACAACGGTAGCCCGCTGAATATTAAGTTTCCCGGGTTGCCCTTCCTGAGGCAAGGTTTTTAATAAACTCTTTACTTGAGTAGTATCTTGCTGATATGTAACTAAAATATCCATTTATTTCGAACAGTTTGCAAAGATACCAAATGAATTTCGAAAGAGTATTGAAGTTTTAAGAATGTTGAATTTTGAATTCGTATTTTTGACGACAATATATACTTAATGATTTATCTGGCACCATTACAGGGATTTACCGATATTGTTTACCGGAAAGCTTATTCTGAAATTTTTCAGGAAATTGATAAGTTTTTTATTCCATATATTTCAGTAAAAAACAACCAAATATTAAAAAAATACGGAAAGGAGATTCTTCCGGAAAATAACGCTCAAAAAGTTGTTATTCCTCAGGTTTTAGCAAAAGACATAGAAGAACTCATCTATCTCTCAAAATTATTACACAATCTTGGATACAACGAAATTAACCTAAATCTGGGTTGCCCTTTTCCTATGGTAACCAAGCGCGATAAAGGAGCCGGGCTGTTACCTCATCCCGAAAAGATAAAAACAATGCTTGCGGGTTTCTTTGAACATTCAACTTTTCAACTTTCCATAAAATTAAGAGCCGGATTAAATTCATTTGAAGAGATTAAAAAAGTAATTCCTGTATTAAATGAATTCCCGCTAACCGAAGTAATTTTTCATCCACGAATTGCCAAACAACTTTATAAAGGCGAAATAGATCCTCTTTCATATCAATTCGCAACAGAAAATTTAAAACACAAACTTGTATATAATGGCGATATTTTTTCTTTGGCCGATTTTAACAAAAACAAAAATAAATTTCCGGAAACTCAGGAATGGATGTTGGGTCGTGGAATCTTAATGAATCCTTTTCTTCCTTCGGAAATTAAACATATCCTGGTTTTAGAGAATGAAAAGATTGAACGATTAATTGAATTTCATCGATTAATTTTTGAGGGATATTCGGAAACGATGGATAATTTGGGAAATGTGTTCAATAAAATGATTCAGTTTTGGAGCTATTTTAGTTTCAGTTTTCCAAACCAAAAGAAAGTATTTAAAGGAATTAAAAAGAGCAGAAATTTAGCAACTTACAATCAGGAAACAAAAAAGGCATTTTTCAGTCTCTATTAATTTTTCGAACAATTCTTGCATTCATATTTGCTCAATGAATCCATTAAAAGATACAGCTCTTTTAATTCATTTTCGGTTTTATGAACATCACAAATTTCAAGTACTTTAATAAGTGCTTTTCTGTAATCTTCTTCTGTTTCAATCTGATAGTTCATAATTTAATGTGCATCCAGCCAGTTGTCCGCGGCATTCATTTCAACCGTTAACGCAACTCCAATGTTCATAACTGTTTCCATTCCAGTTCTTACAATCTCCTTCACTTTTTCTAGTTCAGGTTTAAATACATCAAAATTTAATTCATCGTGTACCTGAAGTACCATTTTCGATTTTAAGCCTTGCTCGGTTAATTGCCGATAAATATTAATCATGGCAATTTTAATTAAGTCGGCAGCCGAACCCTGAATTGGAGCATTTATCGCATTTCGCTCTGCCATTCCGCGCACAACCGCATTGGCAGAGTTAATATCATTTAAATAACGTTTACGTCCTTTAATTGTTTGCACAAAACCCTGATTTCTTGCCAGTTCGATCTGCTTGTCCATAAATTGTTTGATTTTCGGGAAACTTTCAAAATATCCGTCAATCAATTCTTTGGCTTCTGAACGTGGAATATTTAGTCGTTGCGAAAGTCCAAATACTGAAATCCCATAAATAATTCCGAAGTTGGCCGTTTTTGCTTTACTCCGCATATCAGAGTCAACTTCTTCAACAGGTATCTTATAAATTTTAGAAGCAGTTATGGAGTGAATATCTTTCCCGTCGTTAAATGCTTGCAGCATTTCTTCATCCTGGCTCAATGCGGCCATAATTCGCAACTCAATTTGCGAGTAGTCAGCCGATAAAAAAATGTGATCGTCATCAGAAGGAATAAAAGCCTTTCGAATTTCGCGACCATTTAAAGTGCGAATTGGAATGTTTTGAAGGTTTGGATTTACCGAACTCAAGCGACCGGTGGCGGCAACAGCCTGATTATACGAAGTATGAATTTTGCCGGTTTTAGCATTTACTAGCAGTGGAAGTGCCTCAACATAAGTTGAAAGTAATTTTTTCAAGCCACGGAAATCGAGAATTTTTTGGATGATTGGATGTTTATCAACGAGGCGAATTAAAATCTCTTCGCCTGTTGAATACTGTTTTGTTTTCGTTTTTTTAGCTTTTGAATCAATATTCAATTTTTCAAAAAGAATGAGTCCCAATTGTTTTGGAGAAGATACATTAAACTCCTGGCCAGCCAATTCAAATATCTCTTTTTCGATTTTAATAATCTGTTCACGTAAAACTATTGCATAACGGTTTAATTCCTCAGAATTCAGTTTCACCCCGGCATTTTCCATGTGAGCAAGAACCGGAATTAGCGGCATTTCTATCTGTTCGAATAAATCGCGAACTTCTGTATTCCCTAAATCTGCATCAATTGCTTGTTTTAATTGAAAAGTAAGGTCAGCATCTTCGCAAGAGTAATCGCGCAGTTTTTCAAGTGGAACCGACCGCATTGTTCGTTGGTTTTTCCCCTTTTTACCAATCAAATCTTCGGTTGGAACTTTTTTATAGTTCAGGTAATTTGCACATAACAAATCGAGGTTGTGTTTATAGTCGGGCTGAATTAAATAATGCGCCAACATTGTATCGTACAATTTTCCTTTCACTTCAATGCCATAATTGCTAAGCATTAAAATATCGTATTTTAGATTCTGCCCAATTTTAACCACGTTTTCATCTGCAAATACCTCACGAAATTCATCCATTACTTTTTGCGCATCGTCTTTGTTTACAGGCAGTGTAACACAATAAGCTTCATGTTTTCTAAACGCAAAAGAGAGGCAAACAATCTCAGCCAAATGGGTGTTTAGACCGGTAGTTTCTGTGTCAAAACAAAACTCTTTTTGAACTGAAAGTTCAGCACGTAAACTTGCACGCTGCATTTCATTTTCAATCAAATAATATTGGTGCGGAATCGTTTCGATGGTATCCATCTTTTTTTCTTCAGGACTTGCTGCTACCACTCCCATATCGAACAAAGTTCCCTGCATCGAAACTTCAACCGGTGCTTCTTGTAACTTTAAGCGCTGAATAATACCTTTAAACTCCAACTCTTCGAAAAGAGCAGTTAATGCTTCTTTGTTAACTTCTTCGCGTGTCAGGTTTTTTGTGTTGAATTCAATGGGAACATCCAAAATAATGGTAGCCAGTTTTTTCGAAAGTCTGACTTGCTCTTCGAATTCAATTAATTTTTCTTTTTGCTTGCCTTTTAATTTGTCAGTGTTTTGGTAAATACCATCGATACTTCCAAAATCGGAAATCAACTTTTGCGCCGATTTTGGACCAACTCCGGGGCATCCAGGAATATTATCAGCACTGTCGCCCATTAATCCTAAAATATCGATTACCTGTTCCGCCGTATCAATTCCAAACTTTTCCTGAACTTCGGGTAATCCCCAAATTTCCGGGTCTCCGCCAGCTTTTCCGGGTTTAAACATAAAAGTTTTTTCAGAAACCAACTGTGCGTAATCTTTATCCGGCGTCATCATAAATGTAGTGAAACCCTCTTTTTCTGCTTTTTTTGCCAGGGTTCCAATCACATCGTCAGCCTCGAAGCCCGATTTTTCGATGATAGGAATATTAAACCCTTCAATAATTTTACGAATGTAGGGAATTGATTTACGCAAATCTTCGGGCATTGCCTCGCGATTAGCTTTGTATTCCGGAAACATTTCGTGCCTGAAAGTTGGTGCAGAAACATCGAAAACTGCCCCAATAAAATTTGGATTTTCTTTTTCCAAAAGTTGCACAATTGTATTAGTAACACCTAGCATTGCCGAGGTATTTAAACCTTTTGAATTAAAACGCGGATTACGAATAAACGCAAAATAGCTACGATAAATGAGGGCAAAGGTATCAAGCAGAAAAAGTTTTTGTTGATTATTATCAGACATAATTTTTTGTTTTATTAATTATCGGATGCAAACCATTCGGCAAACGAAGTTACAGTTTCGAACAAACGAATGCTAAAAAGTGAAACACCGGATGGCAAATGTTGTTGAAGAATTTTGGAGATATCGATTACAATATTTTCAGAAGTGGGTTGAAAATCAACTATTATAATACGTTCAGTAGTTTGTTTTAACAATTCAATTTGCGATTTGGGGAACAATGAATTTACCATTAATGCATGATCGTACCGTTTTACAATTTTCGAATTCACAATCTTTTTTAATTCCCCAAAATCAAGTACCATCCCGTCTTTTGGGTGTCCAGGTTGCTTTTTTAATTCTCCGATTAAAGTTACTTCGAGGTTATAAGAATGGCCGTGAATATTTCGACAAAGACCATCGTATTCATATAATGCATGTGCCATTTCGAAATGAAATCGTTTAGTAACTCTAATTTTTGGCATTTTATTCTTCTGAATTTGAATGCGTGAAAATACAGTATTTTATGAAAAAAAGCATTGACAATGTAGATTCAATTTCCAAACTTAATAATGAAGAAGTTGAAATCAATTATTTTAATTTGATTTTTAAATACACTGGTTCGTGGTCGGAGAATTGAAAGTTTTGCGATAACGTTTTAATCTCTTCCTTCTGAATATTTGGAGAAAGAATAAAAAAATCGATTATTGTTCCCTCGGTTTTTCCTTTTGTAAGTGGAATATCAATTTCGCGGTTGGTTGGTTTATGTGGATCGTACACAATTTGCCAGCCCGCAGGAAAAAGGGAAGCATCCAATTTTTCGCGCAAAACAGCCGGATAAGTTTTATCAACTTTCGACAAATCATATTCTGGTGGATTTTGATTCCAATCTCCACCGGCAACCACATAATTTCCTTTTTTATATTCTTCGAGCATCAAATTGCGAATAATTGGCATTTCCTGTTCGCGCATTTTTCCACCGGCATCGTAAGCCGAATTGTGCGTATTCATTAAAACCAGTTCTTTTCCGTTATCGAGTTTGAAACGTGAAACCACAAAACAGCGGTCGAGCATAAAAAGCCGCTTCGGCCAGGCGTAAGCTGAAAAAAAAGAATATCGTTGCGAAGATTCAGGCTGGTATTTCGAGAGGTTTATCTGTCCCATTTCAACCTTTCCCAACGGATTTGTAAAGGGCAGCGGCACAAACTGAACATTATAACTTGTTCCAAACGATGAAGCATATTTTGGAAGTGCGGTCTGAATCATTTCAGTTTCATCTTGTTTCCGGGTTCGTGCAGAATTCTTATCCACTTCCTGAAGAAAAATAAAATCAATACCATTAAGCGATTGTAAATAATCTAAAACTCCATTTGTATATTTTTCAATTAATTGTTTTGTTGGCTGAACCATTTTCCCACCGTCATAAAAAAAATCCATTTCGGCGCCCAGTCCACAGAAACCAATGTTCCATGATAAAAGTGTAAATGTTGAATCGCTTAAATTGACGGAAACAGGATTTCTGCTAATTTCCAATTCAGTCATATCATCGGGTCGATAATCGCTAACCGTTCCCCAAACTATTATAACAGCTAAATAAAGTGCAATAAAAACAAGCCCAAAAACTAAAAGCTTGATGAACCGTTTGATAAATTTCTTCATTTCGATTTTTGATTTTATGCAAATTATGTTAATTCTTTTTCAAAGTACAGTAAAAATCATGGTATTTTGATGGACACACGAATTTAAGTATTTTTGATTCTGGATTTTAGCTTTTACCCAGCGACTTTGCAAGCGGTTTGAAATTACAGTTTTTATACTTTGCCGTCGGTCAGCCGACAGACAAAATATAAAATAACGAACTCAACTGGGTATTAACTCAAGGTATTTTAAAATCAAAATAGTAGTTTGAACAAACCGTATAAAAACGAAAGAATAATAGGCACTAATAAGTCCGTTTATAAAAACCATTTCTAACTTAGTCTTTTCAAAATTGAGAAAAATTTAAAATGTTGATATTCAAAATTATTCCCGTCCAAATAGGTTATTCCAACTCTATTCTAATTGTAAATGGTTCGAAATCAGTGCTGGTTGACACAGGTGTAAAAGGACATTTGCGTCGTTTCAAAATTTTGTTTAATCAATTCGATTTAAAACCCACCGACATTAAACTGATTGTTTTAACTCACACACATTACGACCACACCGGAAATTTAAATGAGTTGGTAAAATTGACCGGTGCTAAAGTTTTGGTTCATAAAAATGAGTTTGAAAATCTTAAAAATGGCTTTACTGCAATTCCCAAAGGAATTAGTTTGAAAACCCGATTTATTTCAAATTTGGGACGAATAATTTACCCGAAATACGCATCTCCAAAACCTTTTATTGCCGACATAATTAATGAAGGTGAATTTGATTTATGTGATTTTGGAATTGACGGGAAAATAATTTCTACTCCCGGTCATACAAACGGTTCGCAATCGATTCTAATTGGTAAAAAATTAATTTCAGGAGACACATTCATCAACTTAAAAAACGGAACTATTTTTCCACATTTTGCCGACGCCCCAAAAACATTACTGAAAACCTGGGAGCAACTTTTTGATTTGGGAATTGATGAAATTTATCCTGGTCACGGCCCAAAAATGAGGATTGAAAAAGTTTTTCCGGAATTTGAAAAGTGGAAGATTTTTTTATGATGGTTTCGGTTAAACTAAATGAAGCAGTATTCTGTATCTGTTAAAACGAGATTTCCAATTTCGTCGGACTCATTATTGAAAATATTACTACTATGTTTATTAATGAAAAACTCTATTATATCTAGAGTCTGTCCTAAAGTAGGTGTTTAATTCAGAAAGTACGAATTCAAGGCACGCGAAGTAATAAAATAAAGGAGTCCATCAGCTGACGGATTATACTTCAGAAACAGGGGGTAACAAAACGAAAAAAATGTGAACAAATGAAAACGATAAAAAATTACATTTATCTTCTATTAATTACTCTCTTTTTTGCATTGTCAAATTGTGCTGAAGAAGCGATTTAAGGAGAAGACCCACTCTCTTTAAAATCAGGAGAATTTACTTTTATTCCCAAATTACCAAAAACAAATTTAGATGTGAACATGGTTTATTACGGGTGCAGTTATAATGAGACAACTTCGGTAGCAATCGAAAACAAAAATATTTTGGTTAAAAAACATTTTAATGGTTCCATGAAACGACCTTGTATAATAATGCGTGATACCATTTTGTTTGGAAAATTAAATGAAGGAAATTACCTGGTTACGCTCAAAATAATTGATATAAATCCATTTGCCAACGATTCAATCTTTTCAACTGAAACCAAAACTCTAACTGTAAGAAACTAACAGTTCCCCTTTTTTTATCGTTCCCCTTCTATAAAATCCTGAATTCGCTTTTGCTACATTTGCACAGATTTTAATAGAAAAGAATAGTGCAGAATAGTATTTCAAAATATATCTTCCCCAAATGGCTTATGTTGCCCTGGTTGGCTCTAATAGCATTTTGTTTAACTGAATTTTTTGTTCGCAATCCGCATTCATTGGAAACAATTTACTCGCAAAAAATTTATCCAAAAATAGCCAGAGTCATTTCGGCCATCAGCAATATTTTTCCGTTTTCGTTGGACGACCTGTTTTATGTTTTGCTGATTGTAACCACTATTATTTTAATTTTACTTTTGATTTTTAAAAAAGTATCACTTAAAAAAGCTGGCAAAATTATAGTGAATGTCCTGGCTACAATCTACATCATGTTTTATGTTTTATGGGGTTTTAATTACTTCCGCGAAAATTTAAATAATCGATTGGAATTGGCTGAGCAAATACCCGAAACCAATGTTTTTATACAACAACTCGAAACTTTGATTGAAAACACAAACAACTCTTTTTGTTCTTTTGAAATGTTGGACAAAAAGGAGATCGATTCGTTAATTGAAGAATCATACAAACACCTGTCACCGACATTGAAAATCGATTATCCTTCAGGAAAAAGAAAAGACAAAAAAATAACATTTAGTCGTTTCTTTGCCCAGGCAGGGATTTCGGGTTACTACGGTCCATTTTTTAACGAAGTGCATGTAAACACTTACGTTTTACCCCTTGAATACTCCTTTGTTTTGGCCCACGAAAAGGCTCATCAATTTGGTATTACCAGCGAAGCCGAGGCCAACTTTTATGCGTGGCTGGTTTGTACAAAAAGCAGCTCCAAACAGCTTCAATATTCTGCGAACCTGCACATTTTAAGGTTCTTTTTGTACCAGGGATATCAATTGGAAAAATACCCTGAAATAATTTCAAAATTGGATGAAAATGTAAAAAATGACTTTCAACAGATCAGCGAAAACTGGGAGCGTTTGAGGAACGAAAAGGTTGATAAAGTAGCCTCCAAAATAAACGACACTTACCTGAAAACGAACAAAATTGAAAAAGGAATTGAGGACTATAATGGTGTTGTAAAATTCGTAATGGATTTTTCGTTGGATTCTGCTTTTCAAAAAGAACATTATTTGAACCTGAATTAATTTTGTGGTAATATTGCAAGCCTTAATTTTTAAGATTTATGAAACTCATTCCCATTTCTGCCGGTAATTTACACTGCGATGGCGGTGCACTTTTTAGCGTAATTCCAAAAGTACTTTGGAATAAAGTTTACCCTGCCGATGAAAACAATTTCACAAAGCTTACCATGCGCTGTCTTTTGGTTGTCCAAGGTGAAAAGAAGATTCTAATTGAAGCAGGAGTTGGAAATCATTATCCCGAAAAATATTTGCAAAATAATGGTATTGAACCGGGGAACCATTTGGAAGAATCGTTACAAAAAAACAGATATTCTGTGGAAGAAATTACCGATGTATTTCTTACTCACCTGCACTGGGATCATTGTACCGGTGGGGTGAAAAATGTGGATGGCAAAATGGAACTCACTTTCCCAAATGCAAAATATTGGTGCAGCAAAACCCAATGGGCACACTCTAAAATTTCCAATGCCCGCGAAAAAGCAGCTTACCATCCAGATGTCCTGAATTTTATGTTTGATTCGGGGAAGTTAAATTTAGTCGAAAATGAGGGCGAACTTTTTCCCAACTTCGAAGTGCGATTTTTTGATGGGCACACTCCCGGACAAATGATCCCTTTTATTCATTCTGAGGGAAAATCTTTTGTTTACATGTCTGATTTGATCCCAACAGTTGCAAACATTCCACTACTTTGGTTGGCTGCTTACGATTTGTTCCCGGTTACCTCGCTGGAAGAAAAAGAGAAATTTCTGAATGAAGTGGCAGAAAAAGAATACGTTTTATTTTTTGAGCACGACTTTTACACCGAATGTGCAACAGTTAAAAATTCAGAAAAAGGAGTGATTTTGAAGGAAAGATTTAGTTTAAAGGAGTTAATATAACTTCAGATTTATCCAGCCCCAACCCGGAACATTTAATTTCGTTGTATTTTTTTTGAAAGAATAACTCTTTAACAGAGAAAGCATAACTGAAGACATGTTTGAAAAATCACTATCGCAACGTATTTTAGTACAATCGATAGAATCAATTTTAATATTATTTTTAGAAAAGGTTGCGTTTATCTCAGTTTTTAAGTCAAAAAAAGTCATTTCGCTCAAAGCGCAATTGCTCTGCAGGCAATTTATGAACTGGCAACAGATAAGAGGACTCCAATGATTTCGTTGTTGAATACAAGTGTGTATTTCTCATACTTAAAAGGAAGTTGCACCCGATTTTATTTGGATATTTAACTCAGCAAATTTTTTTGAATATTATCATAATTACAGCATTTAAACTTGCCTAATTTAGCTAAATTGGGCATCTAAACTTGTCTAATTTGGGTCTTTTAAAATTCTGTTTATATGAAACGAGCATGGTAAATATTGGCACACAACTTGTCCCACATTTTATTCGGGAGGTGGATGATTATTCAGCGAGTTACATTTTTTACCGTTAAAAACAAACAATTAAAAATACATGAATAGTAAGGTTACAATTAATCTCGAACCTCTCGGAAAATCAATCTCAGTAAATGCAGGAACTCCATTAATTGATATTCTGCATGAGTTTGGAGTGGAGTTTCCGTGTGGAGGAAAGGGGATTTGTGGAACTTGCAAAGTTAAATTGCTGGATGGAGAATTGAAAGTTGATACCGTTCAACGGCAAAAATTGAATAAATTAAAGTTGTCGGACAATTGGCGACTGGCCTGCAAATGCAGAGCCGAATCGGATATTACACTTGAAATTTCACAGTTTGAAAACATTATTTTAGCCGATAATTCTACTTTTGAATTTATACCTCAAACCGGATTTGGAATTGCAGTTGATCTGGGAACAACAACTGTTGTTGTTCAACTATTGAACCTAAAAAACGGACATATTTTAGATTCTGTCTCAGATATAAATCCGCAGACAAAATTTGGTGGCGATTTAATTTCCCGAATCCAAAGTTGCCTCGACGGAAATCAACCAGAAATACAAAATTTGATTCGTCAGCAAATCGGAAAAACGATTCAGGCGATTCTAAAAAAACATCCGGTTGAAGTTTCAAAAATTGCGATTGTTGGAAACACGGTTATGCACCATATTTTCTCAGGATTGAAAGTAAATTCACTTTCATTTTATCCATTTGAATCACCCGATTTAGGAATCCAGAATCTCACCCCAAAACAATTAAAATGGGAATTACCCTTAAATACTAGAATTCAGTTTTATCCTTCTATTGGAAGTTTTGTGGGCAGCGATATTTTAGCCGGAATTGCCGCAACAAAAATGGTAGAACGAAAAGAATTGTCGGTTTTAATCGATTTGGGAACCAATGGCGAAATTGTGGTTGGAAATTGCGACAAGATTATTTGTGCGAGTACTGCCGCCGGTCCTGCTTTCGAAGGGGCAAAAATCAATCAGGGAATGCGAGCTACCACCGGAGCCATCTCTTCTGTAAATTTTGTAAATGGCAAACTTCAGAGTCATGTTATTGGCAATGTGTCTGCCGTTGGAATTTGTGGTAGCGGTTTAATTGATGTGGTGGCAATTTTACTGAAACAGGAGAAAATAGGCATGTTTGGAGAGATCAATTCAGGCGAGGAAAAAATTGAACTAACTTCTGGAGTTTTTCTTACGCAACAAGACATTCGCGAATTTCAACTTGCAAAAGCGGCCATTGCAGCTGGCATTCAAATGTTGTTAAATCAATTACAAGTTACCTACGAAGAGATCGACAAAGTATTTATTGCCGGTGGCTTTGGTAATTTTCTGAATATTAAAAATGTTATTCGAACAAGACTGATTGAATGTGATGAGAAAAAAATTGTAAAATTGGGAAATACTGCACTTATCGGTGCAAAAATGTTTTTATTTGAAGATGAAAAATTCATCCAAAATATTTTGAATATAACTACACATTCTAATTTAGAAGGCGATACTACTTTTCAGGATGTTTACATTGAGAAAATGATGCTGGTGTAGGAAATTGAGAAATTCTTCGGATTTTTAATGAAAAAGACGCGATTTTATTATAGCGATTTAAATAAAAATATTGTTCTAATTCATACAATATTTTGGGATATTTCGATGCCGAAAAAAATGGTTTTGATTTTATTGAATTGATCCCGAAAGAAAATTACGCCATTGTTTTTACCGTAGCGTATGAAGAATATGTTTTGAAAGCCATAAAAGCTAATGCTATAGATTTTTATTAAAATAGATAGATCTTACAGATACAATATTGAAGCACATTAAAGGGAATTTAAAACTTCAAGCCAGTTTCGAAAGATACTGGTTTTTTTATGGATATATCTTTTCCAATACTTCCAAAACCTCCTCCACTTTTGCCCGACCTCCGTGTGTTTTACTAATTTTTGAATACACCATTTTGCCGTCTTTATCGATTACAAAAGTTGAAGGATACGCGGTTTCTTTTGGTTCGTTCCAACGCAAACCATATTTGTTTATCATCGAATAATCGGGGTCGATTGTGAAAAAGAAATCTTCTGGTAAACTAAAATCTTCGGCAAACTCATTTGCTTTGGCCTGCAACTCTATCGACGGACCGGGATAAACGAATAGAACCACTGCGCCTAGTTTATTCAGCTTTTCGGCTTCAGAAAGAAATTGCCCAACCTGACGACTACATACCGGACACTGATATCCGACCCAACCACGCAGGATTATTAAAACAACCAAATGATTGCTATTAACTTTGCTAAGTTGAAGGTCTTCTCCCTGAATGGTTTTTAACTTAAAATCAATCGCATTTTCACCTACGGCTAATTTTTTGAACTCCTGGCT
>CAYZBC010000090.1:0-16286 GCA_964476535.1 uncultured Maribellus sp. | reverse complement strand
ATTGTTTACAAGCAATAGCAATCTTGGCTTCAATAAAGAACAAGTATTGAGTGTTAATTTGGATCCTACGCTAAAAACTAATTTAGGCACTTTTAAATCGAAATTACTGGAAAGTCCTAATATTAGCGGAGTATCATTTATTTCAGATGATATTACTCAGTTTAAACAATATTCTACCACAGTAAAAGTTGATGAGGAGCAGTATATATTCAAATATGGCCTTATCGACCCTGAGTTTATTCCAATGCTGGATATTGAACTCGTACAGGGTGAAAATTTTTCGCGGGACATCCAAAGTCAAATGTTCCAAAGTGAAACGGGTGGAGGTTATATTCTTAACGAGGCAGCATGGGATATTTTAAAACAATCTAAAACTAAGGATGCTGGTTATAATATAAACGACAGGACATTACTTGGTGTAATAGAAAATTTTCATTTTGAATCTTTTCACAATAAAATAGATCCGATGATTTTATATTGGGCACCTAATAATTACTCCAACAAGGCATTACTTAAACTAACTACCGGAAACACAACTCAAACCATAAATTATATTGATGAAATATTTAAAGAATTAGCTCCGGAAAGCTTATTCAAGTATCAATTTATTGATGAAGAATTTAATCACCTATACGCTACCGATAAGATTATGGTAAGACTGTTGGGCATATTCTCCATGTTAGCCATATTTATTGCCACCCTTGGTATAATTTCACTTTCAACGATGGCGGCAGAAAACCGCACCAAAGAAATTGGTGTCCGCAAAGTAAACGGCGCTAAAATCTCAGAAATACTTACCATGCTAAATAAAGACTTTATAAAATGGGTAGCCATTGCTTTTATAGTTGCCACACCCAGCGCCAGGTTTGTAATGAATAAATGGCTCGAAAACTTTGCCTACAAAACAACTTTGAGCTGGTGGATTTTTGCATTGGCCGGATTGCTGGCTTTAGGAATTGCATTGTTAACGGTAAGCTGGCAAAGCTGGCGGGCGGCTACGCGAAATCCGGTGGAAGCTTTGCGGTATGAATAAGTACATAATGAAAATAATATTTGATGAATTATGATTAAACATTTTATAATAGTAGCTCTAAGAAATATTAAAAGAAACAGGCTCCTTTCTTTTATTCAGATATTTGGATTATCTCTGGGTATTACCGCCTTTATTCTTATTGCAAAATATGCACAATACGAAAATAATTGGGATAATTTTAATATAAATTTTGATAGAATATATCGGGTGCAAGCATATAAAAATCAGGATAGATTAGATATTAATACCCTAACATCTTTCCCTGTTTCAAAATACATAAATGAAAATATACCTGAGGTAGAAAATGCCATTTCAATAGATACTAAAAGTGACGAGATGTTTTCCTCTACAACTTTATTAACATTTGTTGAACCCTATGGTGGAGAAGCTTCGAGTGACATATTTAATATTTTTTCTTTCAAATTAATCCAGGGAAATAAGGAAAATGTCCTGGATCAACCCAATTCCATAGTTTTATCGGAAACAATGGCACATAAATTCTTCCCTGATAAAAGTGCACTGGGCGAGGTGATCTTCGATAAGGAAAAACAAGAATTGGTGGTTACCGGAATCATGGAAGATATTCCGGCAAATTCACATATTCGGGCGAGTTATTTTCGTTCAATAACAAACACAAGTAGTAAACGCGTCAACGATTGGGAAACTACATCCTATTTGACCTATGTATTACTTAAACCCGGTTCATCTGTTTCTGCTGCAAATCATCAAATAAAAAACTTGTATGAGAACCATCTTTCGTTAAATAAAAATTCTTTGTACCTCCATCCACTACAAAAGCTTCATCTTGAACCAGACGAGAGGGGGGAATTAAAGAGTGTGGTGTTTTTTTATTCTTTACTCGGCATTCTTATTTTGCTTTTAGCAAAGGTAAATTTCATGAACCTTTCCACTTCAATGTCTATTACACGATCAAAAGAAATTGGTATTAGAAAAACAAACGGAAGTAGCAGAAGAATAATTCGTTGGCAATTTCTATCTGAATCTGTATTAATTTCGCTATTCTCTTTTATTATAGCACTAATATTGACTTTTGCATGTTTGCCTTTCTTTAATATTGTGGTAAATCGAGAAATCACTTTGTCGATACATCGCGATATCGGTCTTATATTCTTCACTTTTGGAATAATAGTAATCGCTGGTTTTTTAGCCGGAACATACCCTGCTTTTATTGCTTCCGCGTTTAAACCAATAAAAATGTTACAGGGCAAGGCTTTTTTTGCAGGCAAAAAAAATAAGTTACCTGGAATAATGGTTATGGTGTATGTACAGTTTATACTTTCAACCATTCTATTCGGATCGAGCATATGGATGTACAAACAAGTAAATTTTCTAAAAAATAAGGAAGTTGGTTTTGATAAAGAATTCCTTTTACATACCCGAATGCCATCAAATACAAATCATGTTTCTTACGATGTAATACGGAATGAAATACTTAGCAATCCTGACATAAAAAACTTAAGCTTATCGGGTAACACCCCCTTGCACCATAGTTGGGGAAAAAATATTTTGTACGAAGGTGGTCCAAATGACGAATTAACTCATGTTCGGTTTAACCAAGCCTGTTACGATTTTATCACCACATATAACTTAACCTTAGTCGAAGGTCGCAATTTTTCGCGCGAATACTCAACCGATGCAGACAAATGTATTGTCAATGAAACTGCCGTTAAAAAATTTGGATGGAAAAATGCCCTTGATAAGTGGATTGAGGAAGATGGTAAAAAATACGAAGTGATTGGTGTTTTAAAAGATTTTAATCAGGATGATGTACATAATCAAATACATCCATACTTTTTGTTGTTACATGACGGTAACATGGATAAATCTAATTGCCTTACTTTTTTAGTGAATTCTGAAAAAATTAATCAATCAAAAACTGCATTAAAAAATAGACTTGCTAGATTTTTCCCAAACTCAATTTTCAATATTTACGAATTTGAAGAAGACAGGGATAAAAAAGCCCTAGCAATTTGGACCAATGCGAGAAATACATTTAGTTTTTTCACCATTCTGGCCATCATTATTGCCTTTATTGGAATATTTGGATTGGTAGTTTTTACCTCACAACAAAAAATAAAAGAAATCGGAATTCGAAAAGTGCATGGTGCGAAAATAACTCAAATGTTTATGTTATCCATAAATAAATTAATAATACTGCTTTTAATTGCTATTGTAAATATTATCCCGATTTTCCCTCTGCTACAAAGGTTTACGCCTGGTGCATATAAATATCAGGCTACTATTTGGGATTTATTATTGGTTGCTATTGGATCCATTCTAATAATAATAATTTCAAGTGGTTTTCAAGCTTATAAAGCAGCAACAAGAAATCCGGTGGAGGCGTTGAGGTATGAGTAACTTTTGGATCAATTAAATGTAAAAACATGAAACGATTTATAACAAGTATTATCCGATCTGTCAAAAAGAATCCGCTATACACATCAATTAATACTATTGGTTTGGTAATTGGTTTTGTTTGCGTTGTATTTATTTCTTTCTGGATCAAGAATGAATTGAGCTACGACAAGTTTCACCAAAATGCAGATCAGATTTACAGGGTGCATCGGTATTTTTACGATGCAAACGGAACAGAAAACCTGCACCTGCCAAATGTGGCGCCACCAATTGCCCCTTTGTTAAAAGATGAATTTTCTGAGATTGAAAGCATTTCAAGGGTTAAGCATATCGGGATGCTTTTTGCCCTTGGCAACCAAAAAATTGTTGAACAGGATGTTTGTTTAGCTGAACCTGATATCTTAAAAATTTTCTCCTTCGAAGGAATCTCCTCGAAAGAAGAACTATTAAGCGAACCACTTACTGCTGTTGTTTCCGATAATATTGCAAAAAAGTATTTCAAAGAAGAACATGCTATTGGTAAAACACTTGAATTTTTTGATGAATATGGAAATAATTACAATTTAAGAGTTACCGGCACTTTCAAGAATTGGGGTAAAAACAGCCATTTCCACCCCGAAATATTTATTTCATTCTCGACCTATGAGAGTGTTGTAGGTGAGGAGGAAATGAAAAACTGGAGCAGCAACAATTACGAAACATTTGTTTTGATGAAGAATCAACCTCAGCAACTCGATTCCCGGCTTGATGCATTTATAAATAAACAATTTGAGAATGGAACCAGCTGGACAAAAATCAGGATGGAAAAGCTATCTGAAATTCATTTCAACTGGTACGGAAGCAGATCCAATATTTATATTTTATTGTCGGTAGCCTTATTTATTTTGCTTTTAGGAAGCATTAACTACATGAATCTTAATACAGCAATTTATACTAAGCGATTTAAGGAATTACAGATCAAAAAAGTTATTGGGGCTTCAAGCAAACGGATTGTATCTCAGTTAATTCTCGAATCAGTTTTCTTTTGTTTTGTTTCACTGATTTTTGCATTGCTTATTGTTGCATTTACAATTTCTTCCCTTGATCAGGTTTTTGATAATACCCTTACATTTTCTGTTCGCGAAAACACTTATCTGATAAGCGGATTTGTTTTGCTAAGCATTTTTATTGGTCTTTTATCTGGTTTGTATCCTGCTTTTTCCACTTTGTCAAATAAAACATCGATTGTAAGTAACAGGAAAATTACAAAGGCTGGAAAAATGTCTTTTCGTAATGCACTGGTAATTTTCCAGTTTGTCGTTTCCATTGCACTAATCATGTCTTTTTTGGTAGTAAATAAGCAATTGAACTTTTTACATACAATGCCTCTTGGGTTTAACAAAGAAAATGTAATTACGCTAAACGCTTCACCTAATCATATTGAGAAGCTTGATGTATTTCGCCAGGAATTAGTACAAAATCCAAGTATTATAAGCGTTTCGGGGTCGAAAAGAGTTCCATCGCAACAACTTGCAGATAGCAATGGAGCAAAGGTCTACGATAACGGTAAAATGGAATCCCTCGGATTTCGGATTGCAAACATTCGGGCTGATGAATATTTTATCTCAACTTATGAGATGAAACTGATTGCCGGGAAAAATATTACCAATCAAACGAAAGAGGAAAAAGAATACCTAATCAATCGATCAGCTGTAGAAACGATTGGATGGGAATCATCTGCAGCAGCAATTGGTCAGTATATTGAATACGGGGGACAAAAAGGCAAGGTAGTAGGAGTATTGGAAAACTTCCATTACGAATCTCTTCACAATGCCGTATTTCCTATCATTCTGTATAACGCCCCTTCCGATTATAACCGCATTTCAATTCGGGTTACTCCGGCAAATTTACCCGGAACCATTGCTTTTATTGAAAAAAACTGGCAAAGTTTTAATGTCTCCGAATCTCCGTTTTCCTATCAATTTATCGACGAACGTTTCAATCAGTTGTACCAATCAGAGGAACATACTAAATCCATATTCAGCTATTTTATGGTGTTAGCCATATCTATTGCAATATTAGGACTTATCGGCTTGTCACTTTTTATGATGGAACGGCGCACCAAAGAAATCGGCATCCGCAAAGTAAATGGAGCGAGAATTTCAGAAATACTAACCATGCTCAACAAAGACTTTATAAAATGGGTAGCCATTGCATTTATAGTAGCCTGCCCAATTGCATATTTCGCCATGAATAAATGGCTGGAAAATTTTGCCTACAAAACCACATTAAGCTGGTGGATTTTTGCATTGGCCGGATTGCTGGCTTTAGGAATTGCTTTGTTAACAGTTAGTTGGCAAAGTTGGAGGGCGGCAACTCGGAATCCAGTGGAAGCGTTGAGGTATGAGTAAATTCAATAGATGTTTTACATACGGGAATAAATGAAGAAGTAACAAATAATAGAAACACTTAAATTATGAATATACTACAGTTAAAATTAATGTTGAGAAGTTTGGTTCGAAATAAGCTGCATTCGTCCATCAATATTATTGGCTTTGCTATAGGTATAGCAGTCTTTATTATAATCTCGCTATATGTGAATTATAATCTGAGCTTTGATAAATTTCATGCCAATAGAAGCCAGGTGTATAAAGTATTTATTGGTGAAGATGATGGTATTCCCGCACCAGTTGTTAATATTTTGAAAGCCAACTATTCGGAAATTGAAAACACCGTGAGGCATTGTGACTGGTATGGCGGGGGTAGGGATGGATATCTGCGAACTGAAGCAGAGTCATACAGTATTACCGATTTATTATTTACAGACAGCACACTCTTCGATGTTTTTAGTTTTGATGCTATTCAAGGAGATGTGAAGACCGCACTGCAACAACCCAATACCATTCTGCTAACAAAAAGTTATGCCCAGAGAATATATGGTGATAAAGATCCAACAGGTCAGTTATTGAAGTACCAAAGCAAGTCTTTAAATATAAAACTTGACCTGACCGTCAAGGGCGTAATCGAGGATGCACCTTCCAATTCAACAATCAAATTCAACAGCATCGTATCTATGTCAACTATTCCTGCAAACCATATCAGACAAGGGAATATTGATAAAGACTGGAGCAATTGGGGTTTTTCCAGTTATGTAAAAATTAACAATAAGAGTAAAATTAAGCAGCTAAACGATAAAGCTCAGTTATTCTGGTCTGGTTTTGTTCAGGATAAATGGGATATTGAACCAAATACTGAGGCTGCAGCTAATTCTCAACTGTCCTTCGTACCTCTTGATGAAGTACATTTCCATGGTTCAAATCAACGGACTTTCATTTATGTCCTTATGGTTATTGGTTTGATCATCCTTGTAGTGGCCATTATCAATTATGTAAACCTTTCAATGGCTATTTTTAGTAGAAGAATCAAGGAGATTGGACTAAAGAAAGTAATCGGTTCTACCCGAATAAATATGTTTTGGCAATTTATAAATGAATCTCTGGTAATTACAAGCATCTCATCAATACTTTCTCTGTTGTTGATTCTTGTATTTAATCCATACTATACCAAAATCACTGGTTTTAATGACCTTTTGGGTTCTGGAAATCTGATAATTTATTCGATCCTATTTATAGCAGGCATTGCTTTCATTGGTCTTGTTTCAGGCATGTACCCAGCCTTTTACCTTACCTCACTCAGTCCAATAAATGCACTAAAGAAAGAAAGGACAACCGGAAAGAGGGGCAGTATTCTGAAAAATTCACTTGTTGTATTTCAGTTTGCGATATCAATTACACTCATTATAGGAGTTATTATTATATCGAAACAGGTGTCCTATATGAAAAATAAAGAGCTGGGATATAAAAATGACCATATAGTATATTTCAGTCAAAGTGGAAATATTGGGGGAAAATACGATGTGTTCAAACAAGAATTGTTGAGCAATCCTAATATCAAGAGCGTTTGCAGGACAAATACACATCTGGGAAGGGATTTGACTATGTCATCCGAACACAAGGTTAATGGTGAGTTTAAAAAGTACATGGCAACAACCATCGATCCTGACTTTGTAAAAACAATGGGTATCGAGCTCATTGATGGTAGAGATTTGTCGTGGGATATCCAATCTGATCTGGATCATGCCGTTTTGGTAAACGAACAGTTTGTAAAAAAAATGGAATTAAATCCTGCAGTTGGTTCTACTGTTTCTTTTTTTGATGAGGAAGTCACTGTTTTAGGTGTAATAAAGGACTTTCATAATACTTCAATGCATCATGCAATAGAGCCTTGCCTGTTCATTTATCGCAACTGGAATTCTAATGTAAACATAAAAATAAACGAGATGAATATGGCAGAGACCATTGCTTTTATTGGAAATACATGGGACGATTTTGCACCTGAAATGCCATTTGAATATCAGTTTCTGGATAAAACATACGATAAGCTATATAAATCGGATGAAGAGTTGGGATTTCTGATTTGGTTGTTTTCAATATTGGCTGTCTGTATTGCCTCTCTGGGCCTTTTTGGGCTAATATCATTTACTACTCAGCAACGGAGAAAAGAGATAGGTGTCAGGAAGATCAATGGAGCAAAGATTTATGAAGTTGTTTCAATGCTCAATCAGGATATACTTAAATGGGTTGCAGTTGCTTTTATTATTGCCAGCCCGGTGTCAGGATTTTTAATGAGTAAATGGCTGCAGACATTCGCTTACCGAATTGAACTGAGTTGGTGGATATTTGCCCTTGCAGGAGTATTGGCTTTGGGAATTGCATTGTTAACGGTTAGCTGGCAGAGTTGGCGCGCTGCAACGCGGAACCCGGTTGAGGCTTTGAGGTACGAGTAAATAAAGTCCCATAGGGACGTAGTTATGGTAGCGTGATGAAATAGATTAAGAATTGCAGTCCCATAGGGACGATGTTATGATTTTAAATGGATATGTATAAAACGACAATAAAAAACATCCAATTATGGCAAACACATACACACAAATGAATATGCAAGCTGTGTTTTCTGTAAAAGGCAGAAGCAATTTCATATCGAAAAAATGGAGTAGTGAACTGCACAGATACATTGCTGGTACGCTCAAGGAAACTAAAAATTATTCGTTGGCAGTTGGTGGTTACAAAGACCATGTTCATATATTTTTTGAATTGAATCCGACAATATCGGTTTCCGACGTATTGAAAAATGTGAAATCCAAGTCGTCGAAATGGATAAATACTAAAAGCTTTGTTGACGGAAAGTTTGAATGGCAAGCTGGATATGGGGCATTTACATATTCTCGTTCTCAAAGAAATGATGTAATAAGGTACATAATGAACCAAGAGGAACATCATGGAAAACGTTCGTTTAAGGATGAATACTTGGAATTATTGCTGAGAAATGAAATAAAATACGAAGATGCCTATTTATTTGAATTTTATGAATAAGGAACGAATAACACCGTCGTTACGCGACTTTTGGCTACTTGTTGTTGTCAGTGCTACCATAACATCGTGCCTCGGGCACTTCGTGAACTGGCAAAGCTGGCGGGCGGCAACTCGGAATCCGGTGGAGGCGTTGAGGTATGAATAAAGCCATGGATTGAAAGAAAGAAACTAAAAATATATTATGAATCAAATAATTAAATCAGCATTTCGAAAGATTCGAAAAAATCCTAAGCAATCGTTACTAAATATTTTTAGTCTGGCATTAGGAATTGCTGCTGTATTATATATTTCTACATATATATATCATCAATCCAGTTTCGATAAATTTCATTCTAAATCGGACCGGATTTATAGGTGTGTTGCTGATGTGAAATTTGGAGGTGTAGCAGAAAAACTCACAAATTCGCAGCTTCCACTTGCCCAGGCCGCACTAAATGATTTACCTGAAGTTGAAGAAGCAACACGTCTTTTTTATGATAAAAAGGTAAATATCCAAATTGGGGATAAAAACTTTCATGAAGATTTATTTTGGTACGCAGACGCAAATTTTTTTCAAGTATTTGATTTCAAACTTTTGAATGGCAATAAAAATAATGTTTTAGCTGAACCCAATACAATTGTTCTAACTGAAAACTATTCGAAGCAGTTGTTTGGAAACGAAAATCCCATAGGCAAAACGATTAATGTTAAAGATTTACAGACTGATTTTAGGATAACCGGCATATTAGAAAACCTGCCCTCCAATTCTCATTTACAATTTAAATTTCTTGCATCGTTCAAATCAATACCATCTCAAAGATTAAAGGCGCGAAGCAATTGGGGAAATTTTGACAATGCCTATACTTATTTGCTACTGAAGGAAAATACCGACATTTCATCTTTCAAAAAGAAATACAATGAATTCCCTACAGCCTACGTAAACGGAATGCTAAAGAATTTGAATACATCGTTAGAGCAGTTCGCGAAAGAAGGAAACTATATCGTCCATAAAATACAGGCACTAAACAACGTGTACCTTGATTCCGCTTTTTCAGACCAAATTCATAAATATGGAAACAAGCAACACCTACTTATTCTTGCAATAATTGCACTTTTTATTGTTGTAATTGCCTGTTTTAATTTTATAAATATCAGTACTGCCCTTGCCTCATTAAGGGCGAAAGAAGTTGGGATTAAAAAAGTTATTGGTTCATCAAAAAACAAGTTGTTTTCTCAAATTCTTCTTGAAACATTCATTCAATGTTGTATTGCACTTTTTTCTTCATTGTTATTACTATTTTCCAGTCTCTCCATTTTAAATCAATTCACAGGTATTAATATTGAATTCGCTCACTTTTATAATACCTACTCCATTTTAACCATTCTTTCAATCCCCTTTGCAATAACTGCAATAGCAGGAATATATCCTGCAACAATAATTTCAAAATATAATCCTGTTGAATCATTAAAAGGCAATCGTTCTAACTGGGGTTCAAAATCGATTATGCGAAACAGTTTGGTTTCTTTTCAATTTGTGGTATTTGTTGTTTTAGTATGTAGCACCATTGTGGTGAAAAAGCAATTGCATTTTCTCCAAAGTCAGAATCCGGGATTCAATAAAGAGAATATTTTAGTCATTAAAAATGCTGAGCAACTTAAAGACAAAAGGTTGATTTTTAAAGATGAATTATTGAAATCGCCAGATGTAGTAAGCGCATCATACACATCTGCGTTGCCATCGATGTTTGATGATGCTTCAAATATTTTTCAGATACCCGGAACAGAAGATAAAGTAATTCTGAGCAGACTTTTTGTTGATGAAGATTTTAAGAAAACATTAAAATTAAAATTAGCAGAAGGCAACTTTTTCGCAACAGAAAATGGAAATAGTGATGCTTTAATAAATAGAAAAGCTGCTGAAATGCTTGGATGGAATACGATTCAAGACAAAGTAATTTACGATTTCAATTACGGTAAGCAATATAATATTATTGGCATTGTTGAAGATTTTAATATTCAGTCGTTTAAAGAAGAAACTTTACCGGTTATAATTAGAAAAGAAGCACAGAACAATTATCTGGCAATTAGAATACGACCTCAAAGTGCAGGTTCTGTTATTAAATTGGGAGAAGAAAAATGGGAAGACCTAAACAAAAATACAGCGCTTGAATATGAGTTTCTTGACCGTTCGTTTGACAACCAATACAAAGCAGAAGCTCGTTTAGGCAAAATGGTTGGATTGTTTTCATTCATTTCGATTCTAATTGCTTGTTTTGGATTATTTGGATTAATCTCTTTCATAGCTACTCGCAAAACCAAAGAAATTGGTATCCGCAAAGTTAATGGTGCAAAAATAACGGAAATACTAGCTATGCTAAATAAAGACTTTTTAATATGGGTATTTGTAGCTTTTGTGATTGCCTGCCCGATTGCGTACTACGCCATGCGCAAATGGCTTGAAAACTTCGCCTATAAAACCAACTTAAGCTGGTGGATTTTTGCCTTGGCGGGTTTGCTGGCTTTGGGAATTGCATTACTAACGGTTAGCTGGCAGAGTTGGCGGGCAGCTACTAGGAACCCAGTGGAAGCACTCAGATATGAATAGAATTAAGCCTAAATCAAAAAATAACTATAATGATTTTTAGAAATCTTAAATTCCTTGTTAGAAGTATTCGAAGTAAAAAATTATACTTCATACTTAACCTTGCAGGATTAACAGCCGGGATAACGGCGTTTGTATTAATTGCACTCTGGATAAACACTGAAATTTCATATGATAAGTTTCAGTACAACACCGAGAGAACTTATCGAGTTGAATACAAACTTTATGAAGAGGAGATTTTGGAAACCTATTCGGCAGCAGCTGTTCCTGTTATAGGGCCAATAATGAAAAATATGTACCCCGAAGTAGAAGAATATACACGCTTCAAACGGTTAGTTGCCGTTGCAAAAAATGAAGACCGATATTTTAAGGAACAAAATATGTTTTATGCCGAATCATCTTTTTTTACACTTTTTAATTTCCCTCTTGCAATTGGTCAGATTACCTCTGAAATACTAGCCGTAAATAAAGCTGTAATAACAGAAAGTGCAGCAAAAAGATACTTTGGAAATGAAAATCCGGTTGGTAAATCAATTACAATTAATGGTAAAACTAAATATTTTGTGTCGGCTGTGGCCAAAGATTTACCATCAAAGTCGCATCTAAAATTTGATATACTTTTATCGTACGAAAACCTGATAAACGAAGTACCCTATTTTAATGACGGTTGGTTTGGCGAAAAATTTTACACCTATGTAAAACTAACTCCAGAAGCGGATTACAAGAAAGTTGAAGCTAAGATTCCGGGGATTGTTGAAGAACACCTTGGCGACTTTATGAAACAAGCTCTTTTTCTCGCCGAATTTAAGTTAAAACCCATTCTTGATATTCACCTTTATTCGAATTTACAGAATGAACTGGAAGTAAACGGAAATGCAAAAACAGTTTCTTATATGGGAATAATTGCCTTTTTGGTTCTTATAATTGCCTTTGTAAACTATATAAATCTTTCTACATCAAATTCATTAGACCGCTCAACAGAAGTCGGAGTACGAAAGGTTTTGGGAGCTCTCAAAAATCACTTATTTGGTCAGTTTATTTCTGAATCATTTTTTGTAAATGCCTTTGCACTCCTTTTAAGTTTGGGACTGATTTTCATAACATTACCTGCATTCCGAGGACTTACAGGGAGCCCTATTGAAATACCCTGGTTAATATTTCCAGTAGGTATTCTACTTCTCTATTTTTGCAGCAGTATTATTACGGGTATTATCCCGGCTGCATTTTTGGCAAAAATTACACCATCACTGGTTTTGAAAGGAAAAAGAGGGACACTTTCGTTGGGAATGATTCGCTTTAGAAATGGCTTAATTGTCTTTCAATTTGCCATATCAGTTATACTTATTGTCTGCACCATTTTTATTGGAAAACAGATTTCGTTTCTTCAAAAACAGAATCTGGGTCTTAACATTGATCAAATGCTAGTTGTGGAAGGACCTAAATCAACAGACAATACATTCTCTTCTCAGAATGATGCTTTCAGAAGCGAATTAATAAAAAACAGTTTCATTAAACAAATGTCCGTTGCCACCAATGTCCCGGGAGAAGAAGTGACCTATCAACCCGTTTACGGGAAACTAATAAAAGGTGTAAATACTGAAAAAAAAATCAGGATGATTGGAATTGATTCTCATTTCAAACAAACTTATGAATTACATTTATTGGCCGGGCGAAATTTTGATAAAAATTTTCAGGAAAAAATCAATGAAGTCATTATAAATAAAGAAGCTGTAAAATATCTGGGCTTTGAAAGTGCAGAACAGGCAATTGGTCAGCACCTCTCCGGAGGACAAAACGGAGAAGCCACAATAATAGGAGTATTTAACAATTACCATCAGAAGTCATTACGAGAAGTGCCTTGTCCATTAATGTTTAGTAATCGTCCCTTCAATAATTACTATTCTATAAAAATAGATGATGATAAAGCAAGTGAAGTAATTTCGATGATAGAAAATACCTGGAATGCCCAATATCCGGGGAATCCATTAAATTATTTCTTTTTGGATGAGTATTTTAACAATCAATATCGGAGCGACATAAAATTCGGCAACTTATTTATGCTGTTTTCTGTATTAGCCATTTTTATAGCTTGCTTAGGTTTATTGGGTCTTTCATCCTATTCCACATCACAACGTTCAAAAGAAATTGGTGTACATAAAGTCAATGGAGCCAAAATTTATGAGGTTCTTTTGCTGCTGAACAAAGACTTTCTAAAATGGGTAGCTATTGCTATTGTCATTGCCACTCCCGTTGCCTGGTTCACCATGAATAAATGGCTCGAAAACTTTGCCTACAAAACCACTTTAAGTTGGTGGATATTTGCTTTGGCTGGGGTATTGGCTTTGGGGATTGCCTTGTTAACAGTTAGCTGGCAGAGTTGGAGGGCGGCAACGCGAAACCCGGTTGAGGCATTGAGGTATGAGTAGAGAAAAATGTTAAAAAAATAAAACTATCGACATGATTAAGCACTTTTTTAAACTAAGCATTCGTAACATCCTTAAAAACAAAGTAAACACGTGCATAAACATTGCCAGTTTAGCATTGGGAATTACCATTTTACTCTTAATATCGGTATATGCAATAAATGAATTAAGTGTCGATAATTTTAATTCCAAAGCAGATCGGATTTATAAAATAAGCTATGGAAATTCGAGTCTCACTCCAGGTCCTTTAAACGAATATCTACAAACCCAATTCCCCGAAATTGAACAAACCACACACATAGAGACACGCCAATTATTTATGTTTTCGCCTGTTATTCAGTGCAAAAACCAGTCTTTTGAAATTGAAAAGTACTATTCTGCCGACCCTGGATTTTTCGAAACATTTGATTTTGAAGTCGTTCAGGGTAACCTTAAATCGGCCATAGAATCTCCCTTTTCTCTTGTACTTACCGAAAGTGAAGCTTCAAGAATATGCAACAATAAAAACCCAATTGGTGAAACAGTTATCTGGAAGAGTTTTCAGGATTTCACTTTCACCGTAAACGCTGTTATTAAAGATTTACCGTCCAACTCATCCATACAGTTTAACGGGCTTGTTTCCGATGCATCGGTAAACGGAATGGGTGGCAACCGTTATTCAGAAAACTGGGGTTTTACAGTTTATGAAAGTTATGTGCTTTTAAAACCAAATGTTGATGCCAACACGCTGGAGGAGAAACTTGCGGCTAACCTGATTTCTTACTATCAAAATAATTTGGCAAACTCGGCCAGTGTTAACGACGCCAAAACCAACCCAATTCAGTTACATACTCTGAAAGAGATCTATTTTAACAAAAACCTTTCCAACGACACGACCAACCGTGGAAACCGGACCTTGGTAAATATGCTGCTTTTCATTGGTGGAATTGTAATGCTTCTTTCGATAATCAACTATGTAAACCTTACAACAGCCCGTGCATCAAGCCGAACAAAAGAAATTGGTATTCAAAAGTTAATCGGTTCAAACCAAAAAGAATTGATTTTTCAGCACCTTTCTGAAACAACATTAATCAGCTTTTTCGCAATTATTATTGGAACCGTTTTAGCTCTTTTATTCATTAACCAATTCAGCTCTTTTATGAATGTAGCAAACAGGTTAATATTTCAGCCTTGGATGTTTACAATACTTGTTCCTACTACAATAGTGATAGGCTTTATTTCAGGAATTTATCCTGCAATCCTGCTTTCGTCCCGAAAAGCCATTGATTTAATAAAGCTAAAAACAAATGTAAAAAGCAAGGGCGGAAACCTTCGTCATTCACTTATTATCTTTCAGTTTTCGGTTACCATTGTTTTAGTTGCAGCAACATTTTTGATTTATAAACAATTAAATTTTATAAAAGATAGAGATCTAGGAATTCCCAAAGAACAAATAGTTTACGCCAAACTTCCCTATCAGATTCTGCGGGGGAATAAAGAAACATTACGCGAACGTTTACTTGCATTGCCTGAAGTTGAACAAACCGCATTTTCGAGTAATATTTTTGGAAAAATTGAAGGACTAAATAATCAGGAAATTGAGGGTAAAAATCTGCACTTTGCCACAACCTGGGTCGATGCAGAATTTATTAATCTTTATAACCTGCAGTTAGTTGCTGGTCGTTTCTTTTCGAAAGATCTGAAAACAGATGAAAATGCCACCGCCCTAATTAATGAAACTGCCTTGCGTGATTTTGGAGTTGAAGATCCTTATCAGTTAAGTTTTCGTGTTCCGGGAGGAAAAGCAAAAGTTGTGGGAATTGTAAAAGATTTTAATTACAAATCATTGCACAACAAAATAGAACCACTTGTTATAATTTATCTTCCCAGACAAGGACAGTTTGTAAACCTGAGAATAACAGGGAACAATATTCAGGCAACTTTGGAAAAGGTAAGTTCGATTTGGAATGAACTGGCACCCGGTATTCCATTTAGCTATCATTTTTTAGACCAGGATTTTGATAAACTGTACAAAAAAGATGAACAAATGGCAAAAGCAATTACCCTGTTTTCGCTGATTGCAATTGCAATCGCAGCATTAGGAATACTTGGCCTTTCCATTTTTATGAGTGAACGTAGAATCAAAGAGATTGGTATTCGAAAAATAAACGGAGCCAAAATTACGGAAGTAATGGTAATGTTGAATAAAGACTTTATAAAATGGGTAGCCATTGCATTTGTGATTGCCACACCAATCGCATATTTCGCCATGAATAAATGGCTCGAAAGTTTTGCCTATAAAACCACTTTAAGTTGGTGGATATTTGCATTGGCTGGTTTGCTGGCTTTGGGAATTGCATTGTTAACCATTAGCTGGCAAAGCTGGCGGGCGGCTACACGGAATCCGGTGGAAGCGTTGAGGTATGAATAATTTAATGAATAATTAGTAATGTATAATGAATAATTTGAAAAACGATGAGCGA
>CAYZBC010000089.1:0-16360 GCA_964476535.1 uncultured Maribellus sp. | reverse complement strand
ATACCTACTTTTAGTACTTTCCCTTCAGGAACGGTGTCCAGCATAGGAGGGTATTGGTAATCTCTTGGACTCCAGTCGCACAAACCACCAGCGTCAGCTGAACCACCACCCGTAGCGCATGACGATAATGTTCCAGCTCCCATTGCTCCGGCGGCACCAACTACTGCTGCTCCGGCTAAAAATTTTCTTCTCGAAAAGTTATTCTCACTCATGATAAAATGTTTTAGTTGAATTTCGGATTATAAAAATATTAATTTTTTCCTGTTTTCTCATCAAATTCACAAACAACTCTGAAACTTATGTAATTACAATCGGATAACCACCAGATACTTTTTGGCATTTGTGGGTCGGTTTTCATCCAGGCTACACTTTTTGTATAATCGCGGGCAGCACTTCTTACCTCACCAATTTCACTTTTGAATGAACCTCCACGAATTACACGTTCCTCTCCGGAAGCAGCGCCCTTTGGGTCTGTTGTACCGTTCTGCAATTGTTGGTATGCATCTTCGGCGTACCAGTCTGAACAATATTCAGCAGCATTGCCCAGCATGTTTTTTAATCCGAAAGCATTGGCTTGAATATTTTCAGGTTCAGCAGTTCTTAATTTACTGTTGGCACTAAAAGTTATGTAGTTGTTAATCTCGTCACTTCCTTTTCCAAATAGTTTACCAACAAAACCTTTTTTACCAAAATCTTTTGGATCCCCTTCAAAAAAGAAAGGAGTTTCTGTTCCAGCCCGGGCAGCGTATTCCCATTCGGCTTCAGTTGGTAAGCGATAGGTTTTTCCGGTAACTTTGGTTAGCCATTTGCAGAAAGTTTCAGCCGAATGATAACTCATTGTAATAGCAGGAAGATTACCCAATCCCCAGTTTTGATCGGGTTGGCCGTAAGGAGGAGTTGGTCCCGAAATTGCATCAACATCAGTTTCAGTACGCGAGCCTTCGGTATCGGTTGATCGTCCTTCAGCAGCTGTTGCACCGTAAAATGCCAAATAAGTATCCCATGTAACTTCTATTTCGGCCATAAAAAACGGACTAAGTTTTATTTCTTTTTGAGGGCCTTCGTCAGTTTTACGCAATTTCTCATTTTCGGGACTACCAATTTTAAAATTTCCTCCCGGAATAGCTTTCATATTAATTGCAATTGTAGTTCCCGGAATTGTTTCGATAAAATCTTGATGCGAAGTAACACTTGCTGCTGCAGTGAAACGCTCTGCATTTTCGTTTCCTGTATTTCCAAATTCTACATTTTGTGCATGCAAAGCGTTTGGATCGTAATGTCCAACATTCAAATGGCAATTAATACAACGTAATTCTTCTTCATTTTGTGAATAATAAAGGTGTGCGTCCTGTCCGTCTTTTGTGAGCGTTAATGGGAATAAATTTGCATGGCATTTCAAACACGACTCTTTAAATACAAAATGTTGTGACTGCTCCAGAGTTGATTTTGCTTCCCAATTAAAATCGGCGCTGTCTTTAAATACATAACCATACAAATCTCTGCTCGATGCAATTATTTTCTCTTTTAAATAACCTTGCCCTTTTGGTGGCAAATGGCATTCAACACAACCAATGTGAATACCAACACGTGTATCGTGATGAACCGAAAGTTTCCATGAATCGAAAACATGAGGATGCACGTGACACATTTCGCATGACTCGTTGGTTGAGCTTGCTTCAATTGCTTTGTTTGAATATATGGAAACAAGGATTCCAATTACAAACCCGATGAATATTACCAGAAGAAGTTTTTTTCTTAAATATTTGATTAGTCTTTTCAGCATGTTTTTTTGAATCTAATTGTAGTTGATTTATAAAATGTCCCCAAATTTAGTAATTTACTTAAATGTTTGATTAATGTTTATACGATTTATAGCGAATTTAGAAGCAATCCAGATCAGGTATTGTTTTTGACCTGAACTTTTTTTAACAAGCTAATTTGAAGAAGCCTGTTTTACAAAAAACACCTAATTCAAAACTTTTTTGTATCTTTTCAACTATGAATAAGTTAATCCGTGGATTAAAGGATTTAGCTGAACTTTTTTTTCCAACTCTTTGCATTGCTTGTGGCGACCGATTAATAGCTCAGGAAAAGTTTTTATGCATAAATTGTTGGCACGATTTGCCCGTCACAAATTTTCACAAGAAAAGTGAAAATAAGGTTGCACAACTATTTTGGGGTCGGGTTGAAATTGAAAATGCAACTTCATTTTTTTCCTATAAAAAGGGTAGCAAATACATGCAACTCATTCATTTTATAAAATACAAAGGTTTAAAAGAATTGGGTTATGAAACCGGGCGTAAATTTGGATTTATTCTTGCTGAAACTGAAATTTTTAATACTGTTGATGTAATTGTTCCTGTGCCTCTTCATCCTCGAAAACAGAAAAAACGCGGATTTAATCAAAGCGAGTGGATTGCAAAAGGGATAGCTGAAAGTTTACAAAAACCGGTATCAACGGAAAATCTATTTCGACAGATTCACACTTCCACACAGACTCAGAAGAATCGTTTCGAACGTTGGCAAAATGTGGAAGGAATTTTTGGAATTAATGAATCAGAAGAATTTTTTGGTAAGCATATTTTGTTGATCGACGATGTGATAACTACAGGTTCAACTCTTGAAGCGTGTGCTTATCAGTTATTAAAATCGGAGAATACAAAAGTGAGTATTGCTACGCTGGCCTTTGCCGATTATTAACTGTCTATTTTTTTCAACCACTTTGGCTTTTGTTTGTTTAAAATTAGAGAAACTCAATAAATTGAAATGGATTTTAAAACTACAAACTATATTCCCGGTGTTCGACCACAAGTTACTCTTCCTACCAACGAAATGTTCTTGCAACTAAAAGAAGAGGGCATAAGAGAAATGGTGAGCGACCATTACGACCTTTTAGTTGAAAGTGAGATAAAAGATTTATTCCCTAAAAACCCGATTGCACTTGAAAAAGCAAAAGAACATTCGGCCGATTTTTTTATTCAGATTTGTGGTGGCCCAATGTATTTTAACGAAAACCGGGGTCGTCCGAGGTTAAATCAACGACATCAACCTTTTAAAATTACGGCAGAAGCCAGATTGGTTTGGCTCAATTGTTACAAACCGATTCTTGAAAAACTAGACTTACCCGAAAATGTAATTCTCTCTTTTTGGAATTATTTGGAAGTATTCTCAAAATGGATGGTAAATTCCTAGAAATTAAAAAGTTATTGATTTATATCTATTGTATATTCTTTCGTAACTCATAAACATTCTGTGAAATTGTGTGTTTATAAATTTTATGAATCGAATAATCATTTAAAATAATTAATATGAAATCATTTAAAATTGTACTGATTGTACTTTTTGCAGTCGTTTTATTCTCGTGTAATCCAAAACCAAAACAGGCCGATTCGCAAAAAGAATCTGCTCAGAAAAATGTGGCGTATTTTCGACACATTCAATTTACCGAAACATCGTGGGATCTGGAGAAAGGAACACATCCTCTTTCTGCTGAAGATGCCAAAACAGTAAATAATTACAAATTTACGTATAACAAGAGTAAACAACTTGAATCTGTTGAATATAACCGTAATGGAGTTTTGCTCGATTATTCGTCGATTGGAGCTGCAAAAATTACCTATAAGTATGAAGGTGATAAACAAATTAAAAGCTTTTTTAATGACAAAGGTGAGGTTACAAAAAGTGGAGGTGCTTCAACATACGAGTATACAGTTAACGATGCTGGCATGCGTGTTGCAATGCGTTTTTTAGATGAAAACGGAGAGCCAACTGAAAACCGAAATAACATTTATAATTACGAGTGGAAGGAACTTGAAGATGGAATGATTCAGGAACTTAGGTATAATTTAGCCGGAGAAGATGTGGTAATGAATCCTTTTTGTCCGTTTTACGAGCTGCGTTTTACGTATGATGAACAAGGTTATATGGTACGAATGGCTAATTACGAAGAAGATACATTATACAATTGTACGGAAGAGAATTGTGGTGATATCGGTGTTTCGTATTTTTTGTTTGTAAATAGTGAAGATGGTGACGTTGAAAATTTTTCGGTGCATAATACTGTCGGACAACTTTCGAATTTGTACGGTGGCTGGGCTAAAAGAACAAACGTGTTTGACGAAAATGGTTATATTTTGGAGACAACACAATTCGACCAGGACGATGAATACCTAGGTGGAAAAAGACTTCCGGTAACTACCTCTGTTTACGACAAACATGGTGCAATGGTAAAAAGAATTAAAATGGATAAGGATAAAAACATTGCAAATAATCCGGATAACGGAGTTGCTATTGTTGAATATAAATACGATGAAGATGGTCGCCGTGTAGAAACACTTCAATTTGATAAAGATGGTGTTGCAGTTGAGAAAAAAGGCTAATTAATTTACCCAGAAAATTATAATGAACTACTTAAAAGCGATAACACAAATTATTGCAGTTGTTTTAATTGCGTTTTTTATTTCATGTACTGGAGGTGAAAAAAAATCAAAACAATCAGAATCAAATACACCTGTTCAAGTTAAGGCGGCGCCGGTTGAAATAAATACAGAAGCAAAAGCCTTATTAAGCTACCTGGAAGAAATGGGTGATTATGTAAACGGCAGAAATTTCCCTTCGTTAATTAAAGCAACTTCTGTTTTTGAAGAGCTTGAAAAAAACAATCATATTATTGATTTAAGGGGTGCAGATGCTTTTGCAAAAGGCCATATAAAAGGCGCAGTAAATGTTGAATTTAGCAAGCTTCCTGATTATTTTACAAATGATATAAAACCCTTTGAATTCGATAGAATAATTTTGGTATGTTTTTCTGGCCAAACTTCAAGTTATTCTGCTTCGCTCATGCGATTAATGGGCTATGGAAATGTGTATGCCATGCGCTGGGGAATGAGTGGTTGGAATAAAGATTTTGCAGGCGATTGGTGGTTAAATGCTGTTTCTTCAGATTATGGAAATAAGCTGGAAGCTGGGGATAATGAAAAGGAAACTGCGATGGATTTCCCACAAATGAATACCGGGAAAACAAGCGGAGAAGAGATTTTGACAGCCCGTTTTAACCGTTTGTTTGAAGCTGGTTTTTCGGAGGCAATTATATCAGCCGAAAAAGTTTTTGAACAACCCAGCAATTACTTTACTATTAATTACGACAGGCGTGATAAATATGAAGCAGGTCATATTCCGGGTGCAATTCGTTACAAACCAAACGGAACTCTAGGAATTGTTTCAGAAATGCAAACAATCCCTTCAAATAAAGAAGTGGTCGTTTATTGTGGAACCGGACACAATTCGGGTTTTGTTACTGCATATTTGCGTTTGTTTGGTTACGATGCTAAAACGCTTCTTTATGGAAATAACGCGTTTATGCACGATAAAATGATACAAGATAAAAATACACTTTCGTGGCTTCCTTTTTCAGAATCAGAAATTGGAGATTATCCAACAGTGAAAAATTAGCAGAAAAATTATATTTGAAATACTTATTCCAGTTTGGCAGTTGTGTCGGGCTGGAATTTGTATTTAAAAACTTCTGGGTTTTGTTCAGATTGAAGAATAAAAACGTTTGAATAATTCAGTTGATTTAGAATTACCCAGGTTTTAGAGGCTATTGAAATATTAGTAGAATAAAGTATAATTTTGCCCTTTGCTTCGTTCAATATTTTCCGATTTGCCTTTTCCAAAAGACTTTCAAAAGGAATGTTTATCGAGTTTTGAAATTGCGTAGAATTGGAATTGTCGAGGTTGTTTAAATTAATTACCAGGTATTCTTCTGAAAGATTTTTAAGTTCAACTAAAGAAATTGAATTACCGCTCTTTGTGGCTGATTCTATAGCATTTTGGGCATCTTGTTTAAACAGATTTTGATTGGAAGTTCTGGCAATTACCAAAATCAAAACGATTAATAGTAATCCAATTATTAATCCTAAACTTTTTATTTTATTCATTTTTCTAATTTCGGAGTTATTCGCAGCCGCCGTCTAATTGTGTTTCTTTTAATCGTCGTGCCGCTAAAAATTGCATTTTTAAACTATCGGGCAAACTGTTTATTTGAGTAAAAGTTTTTCGTGCATTAAATCGATTTTCGAAAATTACATTTTCTCGCGGAGTAATTCTTTCACCTTTAAACTCGCTCAACATAACTGTTTTGTACCATTCGTTAAGTCCACCTTTCATAACAAAAGTGTTTTCGTAACCAAGTCCGGTTGCAATTGTCCAGGCTGAATTTGCAATTTGATCGCCATTTCCATAAAAGATATTTCTCAATATTTTTTGATTGATATAACCTTCCCAGTCGGGATTTAATAAATCAGCAAAAGGAATATTTATCGAACCTGGAATATTGCATTCTTTGTATTCTTCCTCACTTCGCAAATCAATAAGTTGAATGGTACTGTCTTCGTTATTTACAAAACGGGCAACCTGATCAACAGAAAAATAAATCTCATCGGAAACCGATTTTAAAAGAAGTTCCGTTGGTTTTAAATAAAATGACTTTGCCGCATTAAAAGGCAAAAAGGCTAACAGAATTCCAATTGCCACCAGTAAAACGGATAATTTTATTCTTGCATTCATTTTATCATTGTTTAGAATTCAGAAGTAATTTCGGGGCGTTTGAATTTTTTTTCAGCAAGCTCGGCAAGCCAAAACAATCCAACGGCTACAATTACCAAAAGTAAGGTAAAAACTCCTGGTGAAACTCCAAGCCATTCGTCAATTTTTAAAGGGCCTTTGTAACTTCCCATTGCCAGCGTTTGAACAAAAGGGAAAGTTTCAGCAAAAAGAAAAGCACCAACCATTCCACCAAAAAGAAAAAAGAGTGCATCTATTTTTCCTATTGAAAGCGCGCTGATTCCGGTTCCAGGACAAAATCCACCCATAATAAATCCAGCGCCCATTATTGTACCGCCAACTATAGTTGCTCCTAAATAGTAAGGATTTACAAACACAAGATTTAGATTTAGCAAGCCAAAAAAACTAAGCAATTGCGAGCCAATTAGTGCAACTATTGCAGCTGTAAAAAACACTTTAAGTACTGTAGTATCGTAGCCATAAAACATTCCTGCTAACTTTCGGCTCGACGAAAATCCTGCTTGTTCAAGAGCAAAACCAAAACCGATTCCTATTAAAAATCCGATGAGTAAGTTTAATCCTTCGGAGAATTCTGAAAATATTGAAAGTGGTCCCATTTTTTATTGATTTTTTGAAGAACTGAATTACTGATTAACTGAATTATAGATTTTACTTTAAACTTTTTACTCGAAACTTTAAACTAATCATATCCAAAGTTTTCTGAAAAACCAGGCAAAAAGATAGGCAGAGCCGAATATTGAAATCATGGTGACAAATCCCGCAACAGATAAAACTGCCATTCCTGAAAGTGCAGCTCCACTTGTACAACCTCTGGCAAGTTGAGCTCCATAAACAAAAAATACGCCTCCTAAAAAGGCAAATAACAACCTCTTTTTATTTGAAATTTTAGGTGATTTTTCAATTTTAAATTTTAACCTTCCGGAAATAGCTCCGGAAATAAAACCTCCCAAAATCATTCCAAGAACTTCCAGTGCCAGCCAGCTTTTCAGGGGACTTTTCCCATCTTCAAAATATTTGCTGTAATAGGGCGATTGCATTGCGTGATCTTTGTCGATTGCAGCAACTGCAGCAACAACTGTATATTTTAATCCACCGCTGGCTCCTAAACCACGGCCCGAAAAAAACATGGCTGATAACAATACCAGTCCAAGAAGAACTCCCGCAATGTAGGGATTCATATAACTTTTTTTATTCATAGTTGAAAATTATAACTAAATATTAATCGGTTAACTAAATAGACAATTTAGGTGCAGGGAATGTTTTATGAATTTGGGAATAGAGGATATTTTGGGAAGTAAATATGAATTCCGTTTACAATTTCGAACTTCCCCATTGAAACGAATTGACATCAAAATCTGCCAGATTTAAAATGCGCTCAACAACAGTTTCAGCAAGCTCTTCAATCGTTTGTGGATTACTGTAAAACGATGGAGTTGCCGGGCAAATAATTCCTCCGGCCAATGTTATAGTTTTTATATTTTCGATATGAATTAAATTGTAAGGTGTTTCGCGCGGAACAATTATCATTTTTCTTCTTTCTTTTAACATTACATCGGCAGCGCGCGTAATCAGGTCGTCAGAAATTCCGTGGGCAATTCTGCCAAGTGTTCCCATTGAACAGGGGCAAATAATTAAAGTGTCGAATTTAGATGAACCCGATGCAAATGGAGCGTAAAAGTCATCTTTTTCATAAACACGAAATGGAAAGACCGGAATAAATTCTTCATCCAGTTCATACTTCCAAATATCTAATGCATTAGTCGAAAAAACCACAGCAACTTCTTCAATCTGTTTTTTAATCTCACGCAACTTCTTAAATAAAATCTCTGCATAAATTGAACCACTGGCTCCGGTAACAGCAACTACAATTTTCCGTTTCATGATAAATATTTTTAAAATTATCTGTCGAGTCGATAATACAATGCCAGTGTTATAACATTGTTAAACTGATTGTTTATCCAGTATAAGTTCGGTGATGTATCTCCTGGTTGCCCACGAGTAGGTATAACCGATAAAGCAAATCTCAAATCTGCTTTCACATTATTCAGAAAATCAAATTGAAAACCAATTAATACTTGCAAATCCAGTGTGTTAAATGCATTTTGATCTTCAACAGGATACTCTCCATAATTGTCAAATTCTTTGGCATGCAGCAAAATTCCGGTAGAAATTCCGGCAATTATATTTCCCCGGTCGTTTGTTCGAAATCCCATGTAAGTTGGAATATCGATATATCCCAATCTCATAACGTATTTTACTGGGTCATTTTCTATAATTTTATTCCGGGCTCCTTTTTGTGAGTATTTAATTTCCATTGCACCAAAAATTGCGGGAGCGACATCGGTTTGTACGTAAAATCCGGCCACTAATCCTGGCTTATGATATCCTTTGTAAGTGTCTCCTTCAACTTGTGTTGCGTTGTATCCCGCTAAAAGTCCTCCTTCGAAACGTTGGGCTGAAACAACATTTATAAGGAGTATGAAAAATAGGGTAAAGAATAATTTGTTTGTCATGTTATGTACGTTTTTCAAGTTTCAATTTTAATTCTTTAATGCCTTCTCCAGCTTTTTTCTGAATGTAAGTAACGTTTTTTTTGTGAATAGTTCGTCGTTGCGGGTCAATAATAAAGATTGGAGTTTCCGGGTGAACATAATTTACCAATCCCGCTGCCGGATAAACTGCTAACGAAGTTCCCACAACAACAAAAATATCGGCTTTTTGAATCATTGGAATTGCTTCTTGAATGGCTGGAACCGACTCGCCAAACCAAACAATGTGTGGCCGAAGTTGGCTACCTAACTCACATAAATCGCCTCGTTTTAATTTCCAGTTATCCATTTTGTATATTAAGTTAGAATCAATTGTACTTCTAACTTTTCGCAGTTCGCCATGCAAATGTAAAACGTTAGAGCTGCCAGCCAGTTCGTGTAAATCGTCCACATTTTGAGTTACAATGTGTACATCGAAATCATTTTCCAAATCAGCAATTCCTATGTGCCCGGCATTTGGTTTGGCTTCAAAAAGTTGTTTGCGTCTTTCGTTGTAAAAACGCAATACCAATTCCGGGTTCCTTTCCCATGCTTCGGGGCTGGCAACTTCGGTAACATCGTACTGTTCCCATAGTCCACCCATGTCGCGGAAAGTTTTTAACCCGCTTTCCTGACTCATGCCCGCTCCCGAAAGAATTACCAAATTCTTCTTCATGCAATAAAAGTACGATTAATTGAATTACTTAAAAAATTCAATTTCACACTAACTTTGAAATGAATTCTCCTACTTTTGCAATTATGATTGACCACGCAACAATAGAACGAATATTAGACGCAGCGGAGATTTCGGATGTAGTCTCCGACTTCGTGACGCTTCGAAAAAGGGGGTTTAATCAATTGGGTTTGTGCCCGTTTCATAACGAAAAAACGCCTTCGTTTACGGTTTCGCCGGCTAAAGGAATTTTTAAATGTTTTGGATGTGGGAAAGGAGGTAACTCTGTGAACTTTATTATGGAGCACGAGAACCTGACTTACCCGGAGGCACTAAGATATTTGGCGAAAAAATACAATATCGATATTGTTGAACAGGAAGAAACAGAGGATCAAAAACAACAAAAAGACGACCGCGAAAGTATGATGATTGTTTCGTCGTATGGGCAGAAATTTTTTACCCGCTATTTATGGGAGGAAAATGAAGGACGTACAATTGGATTAAGTTATTTCAGGGAGAGAAGTTTTCGGGATGATATTCTGAAAAAATTTGAAGTTGGATTTGCACCCGATGGAAAAACGCCATTTACTGAAGCAGCACAAAAGGAAGGCTATAAAATTGACTTTCTGGAAAAAACAGGGCTCACAATAAAGCGGGACGATTGGCAGCGCGATCGCTTTGCCGGAAGGGTGATGTTTCCAATTCATAATCTGGCAGGTCGGGTAATTGCGTTTGGTGGTCGTATTTTGAAAGAGGATAAAAAAACGGCAAAGTACCTCAATTCACCCGAGTCGGAAATTTATCATAAAAGCAAAGTACTTTATGGAATTTTTCAGGCTAAACGCGAAATCTCTAAAACCGAAAAATGTTATCTGGTTGAAGGGTACACTGATGTACTTTCCATGCATCAGGCAGGAATTGAAAATGTTGTTGCCTCGTCGGGAACGGCTTTAACTGTCGATCAAATTCGCTTGATTAGAAGGTTCACCCCAAATATTACTATTATTTACGATGGAGATGAGGCTGGAATAAAAGCATCGCTCCGGGGAATTGATTTGGTTTTGGAAGAGGGAATGAATGTAAAAGTACTGCTTTTACCGAAGGGTGAAGATCCCGATTCATTTGCAAAAAAAATGGGTGCGACCGGTTATTTAAATTTTATTCGCGAAAACGAAACCGATTTTATTCAGTTTAAAACCCGTCTGCTTTTAAAAAGCACCGAAAATGATCCTGTGGCAAAGGCACGGTTAATCTCTGATGTTATTCATTCAATTTCAGTAATTCCCGATACAATTATCCGCTCGGTTTACATTAAAGAATGCAGTACTTTACTGGATGTAAACGAAGAGGTTTTGTATGCTGAGGTAAGAAAACAAAAATCGAAGCAGAGTGATGATTTTCGAAAAAAAGAGTTTAAGAAGAATGAAAAACAGAAGGCTCCAAAACCTGAGCGCCCAGTTGTAAAAGCAAGCGATTTTTCGATTGAGGAACTGGAGTATTTGCGTTTTCTTTTGAAATATTGCAAAGCGCCATTGTTTGAAGAAGAGGGTGAAAATCCCAATGAAACGGAAATATTAGGCGTAGGTCAATTTATGATTCAAGAGTTGGAAGCTGATGATTTGGTTTCGGAAAATCCGCTGTTTCAAAAAATATTTTATGAAGTTAGCGATAATCTCGACATCGAAAAATTTGATCCCTGGAAACATTTTGTTAACCATCCTGACGCAGAAATAAGTCAGTTGGCTACCAATTTGCTTTCTGAGAAATATGTGGAAAGTAAACGTTGGTCGAAGGCAGGAGCTTTTATAGAACAGGAAGAAGATATTTTGGACTTACTTGTTCCCAAAATAATTAGCCGGTATAAATTTCATAAGATTAAAATTATGGAAGCCGAAATCGAAAAAGCGATTAATGTTGCATCGGATGAAAAAGACTATGTTACGGTATTCGACTTGTTAAGTACCATGACAAACTTGAAAAAAGTTGAAAAGGAGCTTGCTAAAAAGTTAGGAAGTAGGGCATTTAATTAATGTTTTAGAAGAATTATGCGTACACTTTTTATAGAAAACAAGGAAGAAATTAATGAGATAATAAAGGCGTGCAAAACCTGTTTTCTTGCCATGTCGGAAAAAGGGCAGCCTTATGTTTTACCAATGAATTTTGCTTTGGAAGATAATTTTGTGATTCTACATTCTGCGCCGGAAGGGAGAATGTGGGAGACAATAAAAGCAAATCCGAAAGTTTGTATAAACTGGACTTTGGGCGACGATTTGGCCTGGCAAGACGAAAAAGTTGCTTGCAGTTATCGCGTTAAATCGAAATCGGTTTTGGTTGAAGGTGAAGTTGAATTTATTGATGATTTTGACGAAAAATACCGTTGTATGAAATTGTTAATGGCTCAATACAGTAACCGAGAATTTAAATTTGGAATTCCGGCAATTACTAATGTCGGGATTTTTAAAGTTCGAATAGATAAAATTACGGGTAAAGAGTTTGGAACAAAAGCGGTTACTTCGTGGAACAGATAAAAAGAAACAAATGATTTTTGTAACAGGCGGAACAGGATTGGTTGGAGCACATTTGTTATTCGAATTAATTTCGGCAGGGAAAAGAGTGAAGGCGTTAAAACGTGAAACAAGTAACCTTCAACAGGTTTTAAAAACTTTTTCTTATTACTCAAAAAACTCAAAAGAACTTTTTGATAAAATTGAATGGGTGAATGGTGATATACTCGATTATTTTACTCTTGAAGAATCATTGAAGGGTGTAACAGAGATTTATCATTGTGCAGCCATTGTGTCTTTTCAATCGAAGGAGCGAAGCAAAATGATTTCTAATAATGTGGAAGGAACAGCAAATTTGGTAAATGCAGCCATCGAAAATGGGGTAAAGAAGATTTGCCATGTAAGTTCCATTGCCGCTTTGGGACGGCTTGAAAATGGTAAGCCGATTACGGAAGAAACAAATTGGATTCCAGCGAAAAGGATATCAGGTTATTCGGAAAGTAAGTTTTTTTCTGAAGCTGAAATTTGGCGTGGTATAGAAGAAGGGTTGGATGCGGTAATTGTAAATCCATCGATAATATTTGGGCCGGCCAATTGGGAAAACGGAAGTGCTAAAATGTTTAAAACCATTTGGGATGGAATGAAATTTTATACCAAAGGAATTACCGGTTTTGTGGATGTACAAGATGTGGTTCGGGCAATGGTTTTATTAATGAATGATTCGAATTTTGAAACCTGTAAAAACCAACGTTTTCTTTTAAACTCAGAAAATTTGAGCTACCAGAGTGTTTTTACTCAAATTGCAGATGAGTTGGATAAACCAAAACCGACTATTTTTGCCTCCGATTTTTTATTAAGTATTGTTTGGCGGATTATGATTTTTGTTGGTTGGATTACCGGAAAACCATCGATGATTTCGCGTGATTCTGTGGCGAATTCAAATGCGACAAATAATTTCGACGGCAGTAAAATTTCACGAACCATCGGTTTTCAATACCTTTCAATTTCTGATTCAATAAAACAAACTGCCGGATTTTTGAAAAGCGAAAAGCAATAGTGTTATTTATCATTTCGACGACAAAGGAGGAGGAATCTATCAATTGGAAAAAGAGATTTCTCAATCGTACCTCATTCGAAAAGACAGCTTAAATTTATCCCAATCTTAAATTTGATAATTTTTTAAGCATGAAATACTAACAGCGGCGTATTTGAATGAAATACCATTTTCCGAGCGAAACTGGGATTAAAAAGCCTCGAAATCATATTTCTTTTACGCGTAGTTAAGGAAATGATATCTATTTTTTCCTCTTTAATAAATTGTTCCAGCGAGTCTAAAGTATTGTTTCCAACAATTAACCTGTATTCAAAAGCCTCGCTTCTATATTTTTCTTTCAGAATGTCTTTCATACCGTTCAGTCTTGCCAAATCCCAGCCGTTACCTGTTGGTTGTCCAACATGAGCACAAACTAATGTAATATCGAAAGGATAAAGGATTGCCATTAATTTATCAAGCACTGCAAAATCTTTTTCATCGAAATTAGTAGCATATAAAATTTTTGAGAAGTGTTTCAGTTCTTGGTCCGGAGTACTCTCTGGAACTACCAAAACCGGGACGTGGGCGTTGTACATTACATCGGCGGTTATGCTTCCTACAGTCTCAGTTTGAACCGATTTTCCCGACCTGCCTATTACAATTAATTGAGAATTGTTTTCGTGTGCGTAAGCCAAAATATCCTCATCGGCGTAACCCGATTTAATAATAAATTCAGTAATAATTGTTTCCCATTTTTCAGAACCGATTTCATCTGCTATTTTCGAAATAAACTCCTGAAAGTTACTATTTGCATTTTTTTCAGCATATTCTATTTTTGATAACAAGGCAGAGTCGTAAGCGTAGACATCGCTAAAAGGTATGGAATGAATTAACGGATTTATGTAGCTGTGCATAAACACTAATTTTACCTGTAAATGGCTTGCAATGTTGAACGCCATTTTACATGCTTTTTCAGAATTAGCAGAAAAATCTATTGGAACTAAAATATGACGCTCACCTGGTTCTTTTTTATTTTCGGGAATTAATGATTTTTTTCCGAGAAAATCGTCTAAAATTGGCACCGCTTTTTGAAGATCTTTTTCGAGGATATTGACCCGCACAGTGGAGGATACAGCTCCTTCAATTAAATTGATGTTTTCGAGGACACAATCAATTTTTTTTGCCTCAAATCGCATTTTTAAAATGTGAGCTTTTGTGTAAGGCAAAACAACGATAGTAATTAATTTTTCTTCCATGATGTTTTGGTTTTAAGTTTACATTGTTACCCTGTTTTCATTTATTCGAGAGTAAACCAAAGAAGTTACAATTACCGGGCTGAAAAATAAAAAAAGGGCATTCCATTAATTAACGGAACGCCCTTCATGGTGTATTACTACCCCTCAGAATTAAATTCCGAAAGTTTTTTTGATTTCATCCACAAAATCGAGTTTTTCCCAGGTAAAAAGTTCAACCTCTTTTTCAACTTTTCCTGCATACGGCGATTCAAATGTTTTTTTCACCGTAACCGGAGTTCGCCCCATGTGGCCGTAAGCGGCCGTTTCTAAATAGATTGGGTTGCGTAATTTTAAACGATCTTCAATTGCAGCCGGACGCAAATCGAAAATAGTTTTTACTTTTTCTGCAATTTCTCCATCCAATAAATCAACATTTTTTCTGTTGTATGTATTTACATAAACTCCCACTGGCTGAGCTACTCCAATTGCATAAGCAAGTTGTACTAAAATTTCGTCGGCAACACCCGCAGCCACCAAATTTTTTGCAATGTGGCGCGATGCGTAAGCCGCCGAGCGGTCAACTTTCGAAGGATCTTTCCCTGAAAAAGCACCTCCGCCGTGGGCCCCACGACCTCCATAAGTGTCAACAATAATTTTGCGGCCGGTTAATCCGGTGTCTCCGTGGGGGCCACCAATTACAAATTTGCCGGTTGGATTAACGTGGTATATAATATCGTTACCAAAAAGAGCTTGTAGTCGTTTGGGTAATGTTGATACTACCCGGGGAATTAAAATATTTATAACATCGTCTTTAATTTTTGCCAGCATTGGTTCGTCTGCATCAAACTCGTCGTGTTGAGTTGAAACTACAATGGTATGCACTTTCACCGGAATATTTTCTTCGGTGTATTCAATGGTTACCTGCGACTTTGAGTCAGGGCGCAAATAAGTCATCACTTTTTGTTCGCGACGAACAGCTGCCATTTCCTGCAAAATAAGATGCGATAAATCCAACGAAAGCGGCATGTAGTTGTCGGTGTCTTTGCTTGCGTAACCAAACATCATTCCCTGATCACCTGCTCCCTGATCGTTTTTGTCTTCTTTGTCAACACCGCGGTTAATGTCGGCACTTTGTTCGTGAATAGCGGTAAGTACGCCACACGAAGCACCGTCGAAACGATACTCTGCTTTTGTGTACCCAATTTTGCTAATTACATTTCGTGTTACTTCCTGCACATCAACATAAGCGTTAGATTTTACTTCACCGGCAACAACTACTTGCCCGGTGGTAACCAATGTTTCGATGGCCACTTTCGAATTGGCATCGAATGCCAAAAATTGGTCGAGCAGTGCATCCGAAATTTGGTCGGATACTTTGTCGGGGTGACCTTCCGACACAGACTCGCTTGTAAATAAATAGTTCATAATAAATCTATTTTTAAACCGTAATTCGGTTACTGTAAATTAATAAAATGTAGGATAGAAGTTTGAGAAGCTGCTCGCAGCGATTGCTTTAGCATTTTTTCATGTGGTTGCAATCAATCTCAAATTTATCCACTTAACGGTGCAAATTTACGATTCTTATTTTGAATACAAAAGGTTATTTAGAATTATTTTAAATCTGGCGATGCAGTTTACTTGCAGCATTTATTTTTTGGCGAATCGGAATTCTCCATACCAAAAAGGAAATTCTATTTTAAGTTTAATTAAAGTTAAAATGTTGTATTTTTAACGTGCAATATTAAAAATGCACAAATGAATGCTCCAAAATTTTTACTTATCATTCTTTCTATTGTTTTATT
>CAYZBC010000088.1:0-16380 GCA_964476535.1 uncultured Maribellus sp. | reverse complement strand
TACAAAGACCGCGTTCGAACCATTGAATTGAAAGCCAGAATTAGGAAAGTACTCCACGAGAAGTAATCTGTGTTTAGGCGTAGTGAAAAAATTGGAACTGTGATTTCGATACGACCCAGGAGTGAGAAATCTGCAAGTTAAAATCGGAACTTTTTTCGCTAGCCGACGGAGCGAAACAACATAAAGCAGGAGATATAAATGCTAAAACAAAAAATAATATTACCCGATGAACTTGCAAAGTTTGGTTCGGTAAATAACCTAAACGAACAGTCAATTGCCTTGGTAAAACAGCAATGTGCGGTTTGGGATCTGCCAAAGAAAAACTTCGAAGCACTTTTCGGAATTCAATCGGCAACATTCGATTTTGGCCATTTTAAAATAATTATCCAATTTAATCCTGAACGAATTCGTTCGTCGGCGGCAAAAACTGATGCCAAAACAATTGCTGAGCGGCCATGTTTTTTGTGTATAAAAAATTTACCTCAGGAACAAAAAGGAATTCTTTTTCAAAATAAATATCTGATTTTGACAAATCCATTTCCGATTTTTGAAACACATCTTACCATTTCGAGTCTGGAACACACGCCACAATTAATTGAGAATTATTTTGTCGATTTGCTTGATTTAAGTAAAGTACTTTCTGATTTTACCGTTTTTTATAATGGCCCGCAATGTGGTGCATCTGCCCCCGACCATTTTCATTTTCAGGCGGGAATAAAAGGTTTGCTGCCTGTTGAAGAAGAATTTGATATCCTGAATAAGGATCATTCTGAAATTCTTTTTCAAACAGAGAATTTAAAAATTATTGCAGTTGAAAATTATCTGCGACGGTTTGTGGCAATTATTTCCGGAGATAAAAAGGAGATTGAAAAGCAGTTCAATAAGCTTGTTCGTTTTTTGGATGCAAACGAAAATGAGGAGCCGATGTTTAATATTCTATGCAATTTTGAAAATGGGAAATGGAGAGTAATTATTCTTCTGCGAGAAAAACAGCGGCCATCACATTTTTTTAGAACCGACAAAAAACAAATAATTGTTGGACCGGCAGCAGTAGAATTGGGCGGGGTTTTGGTACTTCCACGAGAAGAAGATTTCAATAAAATTACTAAAAAGGAAATTGCCGAAATTTATGGAGAAGTGACGATAAATAAAGAATCATTTGAGGGATTTAAGCTGAATATCAAAAACAGTATTTGATATTAGCAGCGTTACCCCGACCCTAAAGGGAGAATTGATTCTGCAATAAATAAACCACTATGGCACTTTCAGTCCATAGTGGTTTATTTGAAGATTATAAAAAAATGTATTTCGTAGTACAATTGAACGTTTTGCTGGCAGTTTGAAAAAGGATTGATTCCTTTTAGTTCAAACTAAGCTAATTTGTCCAATTTTGGTTTAAACCATTACTTTTTTAGATAGTCTAAAAATTGGTTAAAATGGCAGAGGCTTTTTTCCCATAGGTTTTAAAATTTGTAAAATGTCGTCTTTTAAGGTGACATTTTCCTTTTCCCCAAACATTCATCGCAAAAAAATATTGTAAAAAAAAGACAAATTGAATTTTGTTATTTCTAGTGTTCAGCTAATTTTATTCGGCATGATGAGATGACAAGCAGTGTAAAATTTGTTATTGATTTTAACTTGTTCGCTGAATCCTCTGTACAATATTCTGTTTGTTTAAAAAATTATCGATTTGATATCGGTTAGTTTATCGCTAGATATTTATCACAACTGAAAAATAAGTTAACAAACTGAAAAAATAGTTGCAGAACTGAAAAATCAGTTGTAAGTTTGTTTCGTCAATTAGAATTGTCATTTCAAATCTGAGGAACGAAGATGAGAAAACTGCTTTAAGAAGAGATTCCTCTCTACGTTCGGAATGACAGCATTAAAAAAGAAAATGAAAAAATTAACAAGAAAAGAAGAAGAACTAATGAAATTTCTCTGGAAACTGGAGAAAGCATTTGTAAAAGATATTATCGAAGAATATCCCGACCCGAAACCACATTACAATACTATTTCGTCGTTAGTGCGATTGTTGCAAGACAAGGGAGTTATTGGTTTTACGCAATATGGAAATACATACCAATATTTTCCGCTTATTTCGAAGGAAGAGTATCGTCAATCTTTTATGAAACAGGTGGTGAGCGATTATTTCGACAACTCGTACAAAAGTGCAGTGGCATTTTTTGTGAAAGAAAAAGGTCTTTCGCCCGAAGAATTGGATGAATTGGTCAAAATGATTAAAGACCAGAAATAATGGAAAGCTACCTTATTTATATAGGAAAAGTTTCGCTGGCTGCCGGAGCATTTTATATCGCTTACCTTGTTCTTTTTCAGAACCAGAAACATTTTGTGTTTAACCGGATATATTTACCGGTTTCGTTGGCGCTGAGTTTTGTAATTCCACTAATAACTTTTACCACGGTTAAATTTGTTGAACCTGCTACAGCCTCTTTTGATTTTAATAGTTTTGCCCATTTGGGAAATGCCACCGAAAATGTTGTACAACCGGTATTCGTTTTCGAATGGTATCATTATTTGTTTGGATTGTACATTTTTGGAGTGGTCGGATTTTTATTTCATCTTTTACTGGGGCATTTAAAAGCCATTTCAATTGTGCGAAAAAGCCAAATACGTACTCTTTTCGAAACCCTGGTACATGTTACAAAAAAGGATGTTCACCCTTTTTCGTTCTTCAATAAAATAGTGCTTTCCGAAAATACGCTCGACCACCCAAACCTGCAACTAATTGTTAGCCACGAAAATATTCACGTAAAAGAAAAACACACGCTCGACATTCTTTTTGCTGAATTGCTTTTTTTAGCGCAGTGGTTTAACCCGTTTGCGTGGTTAATAAAAGATGCCGTAAAAAACAATTTGGAATACAAAACCGACCACGAAATTGCAAAAACCAACAATCCACAAGAATACCAACTAGCCATGGTTGGACTGGCGGACAAAGAAGGGGTTGCCCCATTTTTAACAGCTTTAAACGGGTCTCAACTAAAAAACCGCATTATTATGATGAAAAAGAAAACAGAAAACAAGTATGCGTTTGTAAAACAATTGGTTGTTCTTCCGCTACTGGCTATTTTAGTGATGGGTTTGTCGAACAAGGAAATTAGAACAGAGGTTGTTCAAACAGAAATTTCAAGTTCCGAAAAAACAATTAAAGGAGTTGTTACAAATGAAAATGGGGAGCCACTCCCCGGAGTAGCAATTCTTATTAAAGACAAAACTATTGGAACGATTTCAGATTCTGATGGAAATTACGAAATCAAATTAGAAGACGAAAATGAAACTCTGGTTTTTGTGATGACTGGCTTTGTAAAAAGAGAAATGGAAGTAGGCGAAAAAACAGTAATTAATGCAATTCTAAAAGCTGAAAACAATTCAAAACACGAAGAGATAATTATTAATACATTCAGTTCTCAAAAAACAGATGCTGAACAGGAAAAAAAATATGGAGGCCCTGTATTTTCTAAAGCAGAGGAAATGCCGGAATTTCCGGGTGGTGAACTTGCTTTGAAGAAATACATTGCTAATAGTATAAAATATCCTGAAATTGCTCAGGAAAATGGAATTCAGGGAAAAGTGTATGTCTCATTTATTATTGATAAAGAAGGGAAAGTAATCAACCCGCACATTTCAAAAGGAGTTGATCCGGTGCTTGACAAAGAATCGCTGCGAATAGTAAGTACACTTCCGAGATGGAAACCAGGAAAACAACGAGGAGAAATTGTAAGAGTATCTTATACTATTCCGATAACTTTTGCACTTCAGGACAAATCACAAACAAATGATACAAGCTTAATAAAACCTCCGCAGGTAGTAAAAATATTAAGTTATGGAAATGACGATTTTAGTGAGGCGCTATACATTGTTAATGGAATAGAGACAAATAGTCTTGAAGATATTGATCCGGATAACATTAAAAGTATTGATGTTTTAAAAGACAAATCAGCCACTGAACTTTATGGCGAAAAAGGGAAAAATGGAGTTATTTTGGTAACAACAAAAAACCCTGTAAAATTTAATCCTGGAATCCCCGGAAATCCGATAGTAATTGTTGATGGAAAAGAATTTGATTCAATTGAAGATGCGGATGTACCTTCGGAAGAAATTGCAAGTGTATCAGTATTGAAAAATGAAACTGCATCTACTAAAATTTATGGCGAAAGGGCAAAAAATGGTGTGATTGTAATCAACACAAAAACAAAATACAATTCGCTTGAAGAAAAACCTTTGATTGTTATTGATGGGACTATTTCCAGTTACAAATCGATGGATGACATCGACCCGGAAACTATTCAGTCAATTAATGTTTTGAAAGACGAAAAAGCCGCTGAGAAATATGGCGATAAAGGAAAAAATGGGGTGCTTGAAATAACAATGAAACCTTTAAAAATTGACACTGAATTAAAACTCAGGAAATTTATTGCAAATGCAGTTAAATATCCGGTTTTAGCACAAAAAGCAAACAGGGAAAAAACCGTTCAGTTATTTGCAACTGTTGATAAAAAGGGCAAAATTGCAGAAATTCATACCAAATCATCAAAAAACGCCATTAATCTGAGTGAAGTTGTTGTAACAGGTTACAAAAACACAGAGACAACTACAGGTTATCCAACCAGAGAAGCAGCGGAAAACGCACAAAAAACAGAGGAGCAACTTTTAGTTAATGAAACAATTCGAGTAATTAGAAAAATTCCTGCAATTGATATTAAAGAATATAAAGGAAAAACCGTTGAAGTTAAAGTAAATTTCCAACTACAAGATGATACCAGGAACAATTATAATATTCAGAATAATCTGAATGATATTTTTATTCCAGAAGGATTTTCACCAAATGGCGATGGGATTCATGACGTTTTTGAAGTCAAAGGATTGGTGAAAAAATATCCAAACTTCCAAATGAAAATACTTAACAGTAACCGAGATTTAATTTGGGAATATAAACATAACGGTGATCCTAATTCTATTCCTGAATGGTGGAATGGAAAAGACAATAAAAATAATATTGAAAAAGGAACTTATTATTATGTAATAGAATATAATGGGGATTCAGGAATAACGAATTCAGCAGGGATTTTTATCCTATCCGAATAAGGTTCTTTATTAAATCGATGATTACGTGGGCAACTTGTGGCTGCAACTGTAAAATTTGTTTTACAAGATTAACAACTTCGCGCTCTGCGAAATTCTCCGTGCCCTCTGTGGTTAAAAATAAAGAATTTTACCACGGAGAACACAGAGAAGACAATTAGTTTCACAGATAAAAAGCATAAAAAAAGGAGCCTCGCAGCTCCTTTTCTTTTTCCTCTATTTTTATCTTTCGAATTTAAAATTCTACTTAATTAATTCCGCTTTCAAATCAATGGTAGCCGTTCCGCCCGCATACAATCTTGAGATTGGGCATTTTTCTTTTGCTGCTACCGAAAGTTCTGCAAATTTTTCCTGCGAAAGTCCTTCGCATTTTACAACTGTACTTAATTTAATATTTGTAATTGCCGGTCCACCGTCAACTTCGCCTAAAGTTACGGCAGCTTCCGTTTCAATACTTTCAGGGTTTAAACCTTCGCCACTAATAAGTGCCGATAAAAACATGGAATAACAGCCAGATTGTGCTGCTCCAACTAACTCTTCAGGATTTGTGCCTTTTGCATTTTCGAAACGGGTTGCAAATGTAAATGGGCCACTGTAACCAGTGATGTCCATTTTACCTTTTCCTTCTTTTAGGGTTCCGTTCCAAACCGATTTTACTTTTCTTATTGTCATGATTTTATTGTTTTTGGTTATAAAATTATAAAGTTGCCTGACCAGGTGCCCAGTCGCAAGCAGTTAATCCAGGGTTTTGTGTTGCTTCCAGCGCTCTAAGAACTTCAGTAACATTTCTTCCGGTAGCATCGTTGTTTGCATTTACCCACTGAATTACTCCTTCAGGATCAACAATAAAAGTAACCCGGTAAGCCACTTTCTCAGGTTGAAGAATTCCCAATTTTTTGCTCAACGATTTTGAAGTGTCCGCAATTAATGGGAAAGTAAGATCCGCCAATTTTGGGTCGTTTTCTCTCCATGCTAAATGTACAGCATCCGTATCTGTTGATGCACCGTATAAAACGGTATTTAATCCCGTGAATTTACTGTGGTTGTTATTGAATTCAATAATTTCTGTTGGGCACACAAAAGTAAAATCTTTCGGGTACCAAAACATTACCATCCATTTACCATCTGCTTTGTGATCTTTTGAACTTATTTCGCTAACCGATTTATCAGCTAAAATTGCCGGCTTCTTGAATTTTGGAAATTTGTCTCCTACTGTTAACATGATTTTTATTTTTTTATATTGTTAATATTATTTTGATTCAATTAAAATTACTCTACAAATATAAAACAAGCAAACACTCAAATCAAATTGATTTTTTTTAACAGATATAGAAAAAAGCTATTTAGAATGATGTAGTCTACTGAAATTGAATTGCTTACAAATTGTACTTGTAGCAAAATAGGCTTGTTTGGAAAAGGATAGAGGCAATTTTTTTTAGTTTTGAAAACATGGAACCTTTGACCGTATTTTAAATATCACTACATTTAACTGTTTTTTTGAAAAAAATATTTAAATACGGACTTATCCAATAAAATTACAAATTATTATGACAGAGAAATCGAACAAAAAGTCAGTTTCAAGAAGAGCATTTCTGGGAACAACAGCTGCTGCAGCTGCAGGAATTACAATTATTCCCAGCCATGCAGTTGCTGGGTTGGGGCACAAAGCTCCAAGTGACAAATTAAATATTGCGGCTGTTGGTATCGGTGGCATGGGTGCATCTAACCTTCGAAACCTTAAATCTGAAAACATCGTTGGTCTTTGCGATGTTGATTGGAGTTATGCAAAAAAGACATTTGATACTTACCCTGGTGCCAAACAATATAAAGACTGGCGCAAAATGTACGACGAAATTGGGAAGAGCATTGATGCTGTACTTGTTGCAACTGCTGACCACACACATGCTATTATTGCTTCCACAGCAATAACAATGGGGAAACACGTTTACGTGCAAAAGCCGTTAACTCATACCGTTTACGAATCGAGGTTATTAACCAAATTAGCTGCTAAATATCAAGTTGCAACCCAAATGGGTAACCAGGGTTCTTCCGGCGAAGGTGTAAATCTTACCACCGAATGGTTGGCAAATGGCGAAATTGGAGAAGTAACTAGTGTAGAAGCTTTCACCGACCGTCCAATTTGGCCTCAAGGATTAAATACTCCTGAAAGAGGCGATTGGGTTCCCGAAACTTTGGATTGGGATTTGTTTACAGGTCCGGCAAAAATGAAACCTTACAATCAGGTTTATCACCCATGGAATTGGCGTGGTTGGTGGGATTACGGTACAGGTGCTTTAGGTGACATGGCTTGTCATATTTTGCATCCGGTTTTTGTTGGTCTTGAATTAGGGTATCCTATTCATGCCCAGGGAAATTCAAGTTTGTTGTTACAAGACTGTGCCCCAGTTTCTCAATCGGTTCAAATGACATTCCCTGCACGTACGCCAAAACGTGCCTGGAAAGGAATGAAGAAAAATGCTCAATTAAAACAAGTTGATGTGAGTTGGTACGATGGAGGTATTAAACCAATGCTTCCCGAAGCCTGGCCTGATGGAAAAAATCCAAACGATAGCGGCGGTGGTGTTTTATTCCACGGAACGAAAGATACATTGGTTTGTGGTTGTTATGGTGTTAACCCTTGGTTGCTTTCAGGAAAAACACCTGAAGCTCCTAAGTTCCGTCGCAGGGTTGAAACCAGTCACGAAATGGATTGGGTACGTGCATGTAAAGAAAGTCCTGAAAATCGTGTAAAATCTGCTTCTGATTTTAGCGAAGCCGGACCATTCAACGAAATGGTTGTTATGGGTGTTTTAGGTGTTCGTTTACAATCGCTTAATAAAGTATTGGATTGGGATGGTGAAAAAATGGAATTCACCAACTTAACTGACGATGAAAAAATTAAAACAGTTGTTAAAGATGGTTTTGAAATTCACGACGGTCATCCAACATTTAAGAAAGACTGGACCGATCCGGTTCCGGCAAAAGAATTTGCTGCTGAATTGATTAAGCACGAATATCGTAAGCCATGGAGCTTGCCTGATATGCCGGCATAATTAAGTAAAAGAGATAATAGAAAAGGTGTTCGTTTTGAGCACCTTTTTTTGTTCTTTATAATGCTTCTTATGATCCTGATGTAAATTGGATTATTCGCATCGTGATACGAATTAGAATTCTTGTTTTTCGAATTATTTATTCATCCTTTTATACCACATGTATTCGCCTACATTATAATACTGATTTTTGAGTTCCGGATTTTTAATTGATTCATCCTCAGTATAAGGTTTATGAGGAACAAGAACATCGTCACCCGGTTTCCAGTTTAAAGGAGTGAGAACATTTTCTTTTTGCGTTAATTGTAATGCAGCAACGGTCCTCAATATTTCATCCATATTTCTGCCTACACTCATGGGATAAAAAGAAATGGCCTGAACAATATTATCGGGATCAATAATGAACACACCTCTAACATCCCTTTTATCATTTGCGGAAGAATGTAGCATTCCGTATTTTTTTGATACTTTTCCTGAAAGGTCAGCAATAATTGGAAAATTAATTTTAACAGCTCCGGTACTGTCATTCAACACTCTTTCCATAAATTCTTTCCACAATAAATGTCTTTCTATCTCATCAATGGATACAACAGCGATTTTCACTCCCAACGAATCCAGTTTTTTCTGATTGATAGCAAGCCCACACAATTCCGACGTACAAACTGCCGTAAAATCGAGTGGATGGCTAAATAATATCTTCCAGCTTTTTCCAAAATCTTCTGGGAAACTCAATACTCCATTGGTTGAATTTTCGGTAAATGATGGTGCTTTATCTCCAATTAATGGTACTTTTTTGTTTTTTGACCAGCTTGATGCTGCAATTATTAAGATCAAAAATGTAAATACAAATCGTTTCATAGTTTAGATATTATATGTTATAAGATAAAACTTAAAACTCTTCAAAACCTCGTGCTCGTAATTGGATAACATATTTTATAAAAGAAGGTTTGTTAATGATCTGTTATTTCATGAATTCCTCCTTTACGATTTTTTTAAATAACTGTTATAACTCGTACCACTGCATTACACCTAAAATTCGCATACAAATCAGATTATTAATTACACCCCTTTAGGCACCATTTACATTTGATTCCTATAAACTTAGAGTCGGTATAAATATTTTTTTATAATCTTTGTTAATATTTCTTCAAAACAGTTAATCAGTAGGTAAAACCTTATATTTTTTCTATTTTGCAGCCTATTTTTATTGAGGAGATTTTAATTAAATTATGAAAAAATCAAACATGATTTCCCGCCGGAATTTTCTTGGAGCCACTGCAGCTTCTGCAATTGGTTTTACGGTTTTACCATCGAAAGTAATTGCCGGACTTGGACATAAACCACCCAGTGACAAATTAAGTATTGCAGGGATTGGTGTAGGAGGAAAAGGTTACACAAATCTCCGAAATATGGAGACAGAAAACATTGTGGCACTTTGTGATGTGGATTGGGAATATGCTGGAAAAAATTCGTTTAAACGATGGTATTTGGCAAAACAATATAAGGATTACCGCGATATGTTTGATCAGCAAAAAGACATTGATGCGGTTATGATTGCCACACCTGATCATACTCATGCCTTACCTGCTATTTTGGCCATGCGCGAAGGAATGCACGTTTTTGTACAAAAACCATTGGCACATTCGGTGTATGAATCGCGAATTTTGCGCGAAACCGCAAATCGTTACGGTGTTGCTACTCAAATGGGAAACCAGGGCAATTCGGACGATGGAATCAGAGAAATTTGTGAATGGATTTGGGCCGGAACAATAGGAGAAGTTACACACGTTGATACCTGGACGAACCGTCCTATTTGGCCGCAGGGACTTACAAAACCAACAAAGGGAAAACGCGTTCCAAAAACGCTGGACTGGGAATTGTTTGTTGGACCTGCAAAATGGCAAGAATACCATCCAACTTATCATCCGTGGAATTGGCGGGGTTGGTGGGAGTTTGGAACAGGAGCACTTGGCGACATGGGAAACCACATTATCGATCCGGTTTTTAAAGCATTAAAATTAGAATATCCATCGGCAGTTGAGGCAAGTTCAACTCCTTTTAATAACGATTCAGCGCCCAATTCAGAGTTTGTGCGCTACGAATTTCCCAGACGTGATAATTTACCTAAAGTTGGAATGCCAGCGGTAACCGTAAATTGGTACGATGGTGGTTTTATGCCGCCCCGTCCTGATGAACTGCAAGATGGCGAACAAATGGGAGACAACGACGGTGGTTGTATTTTTCACGGAACAAAAGGAAAAATAATGTGCGGTACTTATGCCAAAAATCCAACTTTACTTCCTGTAAAAGAGATGGAAGATTTTGAGAGGCCTCAAAAAACAATACGGCGTATTTCCGATGCCATGAACGGAGGACATGAACAAGATTGGATTCGGGCTTGTAAAGAAAGCAAAGATGCTCGTGTTGAAGCTTCCTCTAATTTTAATTACTCTTCACCGTTAAATGAAACCGTGGTAATGGGGGTTTTGGCTGTTCGCTTGCAAAGTTTACAACGCAAACTCTTGTGGGATGGTCCAAATATGCGCTTCAAAAATATTGGTACCACAGATTATATAAAAGTACTTGCTCAAAACGAATTTGAAGTAAGGGATGGCGATCCAAAATTCAAAAAAGATTATGAAACATTGCCGGCACTGGAAATGGCAGAAGAGTGGATTCGCCACAATTACAGGTCTGGCTGGGAACAGATATAAATCTGTCTCAACTTAAAATCCTAAGGGTTGTGTAATTCCCTTAGGGTTTTTATTTGCTTATCCTGGAATCTGCAATTATATGAGAATTTCATATTTTACAGAATAGAATTACATAAAAAAAGCCGATTCAAAATATATTGAACCGGCTTTTTTATTCTCATTAAGGTTTAATACCTCGAGGCTTGCCTCGGGATCCAAAAATATTTTCTTCAATGCCTCGTGGGCTTGCCCCGAGGATTATTTACTATTGTTCTGCTGTTTAATTATTTTTCTTATTTCTCAACTTCTTCTTTAACTTCAACCTTTACTTCAATCTTTTTTTCACCGTTTTCTTTTGTCTCCTTAATGTGGTAAACGTTTCCATCTTTTGTAATAAATTTGGAATTTCCTGAACCTTCTTTGATTTGCATTAATTTTCCGTCTTCAATAATCTCAACATTTCCGTCGCCACTTTTTATCACTTTTATAGTTTTCGACATTCCAGGTTGTCCTTCATGAATAAACATAGGTTGGTTGGTTGCATCATGCATGATAATTTTCTCGTGTAATTCAATGTCTTCTTCCGGAACTTCATTGCGAATTATTGTAATTTTCTCCGTCCCGTTTTTCATCTTCTTTTTATCGTACGAGATAATTCCCGGGTCGCTTAAATCAATAACATTACCTTGTTCTTTTTGACCAAAAAATGCAACATTCGGTGCGTGTGGCGGATGTGGAACACCTGCCATTTTTGGTGCACGAATAATCATCTCATTTCCCTCTTTGCTATTCCACATCATTACGTCGTGGTCGCCGTGTTCTATATCTTCATCAATCTCCATTAAAAATTTGTGGTTCGAATCGTCATCTATTTTATATTTTCTGATAATGGATTTTCCATCTTTACCCGATTTCATGATAATAACTTTTCCATTCCCATCTTCTTCAACGTCGAAGTTAAAATCGAAGTCAAAATCTTTGTCCGATATCCATTTCATTTCTTTGGATCCACCAATTGTATCGCCATTCCAAACAAAAACATTATCGTTGGTTAAAATGGTATCCAACTCTACTTTTTCACCCGCTTCGTTTACTTTTACTATTTTTATGTGCTTTTCAACTTTTTTGCCTCGTGGTGGATCCTGTGGATTTTCTCTTATTGAAAAGGCAGAAAGCACAAGAAATGTATAAGCGAAAATTGTTGTAATCGATAAAATACGTTTCATAATTTTTTCTTTTAATAAAATTTATTTCTGACAACAAAGATAACTTACTCTTTGTGAATCACTTCGTTAAAGGCAGGTTAAAGTCTGTTAAGGAAAAGTTAAACTCTTAAAATGAAGTTTTTAAATCTTTATATTTGAATCGTGAACAAGAAAATTATTACCGGACTAATTGTATTAATGGGGATTTCTATTCTCGGGATAATTGTCGTGCAATTGATTTGGATGAATAATGCACTTCGAGTGAAAAACGAACTTTTTAGCCGAAGTGTGAACGAAGCACTAAATAATACGGTTAATAAACTTGACGATATTCATAATTTTGGTGTGGTCAACCAAATGATTTTCAGCGATTCGTTGCATTGGGAAAATGATTTCGACGAAGATTTTGATATTGAATTTCTCGCTGAGCCCGATTCAATTAGAAAACCACCTCGCCCTGTTCGGATTATTCGCGAATTTAGCCCTAAAGGAGGAACTGCCAGAATTGAAATAAAAATGGATTCCGATCAACAAAAATCGGGCGGAACATTTAGCTATAAATTTGACTCCGAAACTGCGGTCACCAACAATCATCTACTATTGGAGAATAATAACCTTCATGGGAAAGATGTATTTATTATTAAAAAAGACACCATTATTTCCGATGTTGATTCGTTATACGAAATCAGTGTAATTAAAATAGATTCGTTGTTAACCAGTCTTGACACCTTTATACATATCCAACCCGATATTTCGAAGCGGGTAAAAACAAAAGCAACCCGGTTGAAACAAATTGCCACTCAGGCTGCTTCAGAAATTTCCTTGTGGGATGTTCGCGAGGTTGATAAAAATTTACTTCAAAATGTTTTGAGTGAAGAGTTACAAAATAAAGATATTCCCATTGATTTTGAATTTGGAATCATTCAAGATAATGTTTTAATTGAAAGCCCATCGGAAATTACTGACTATGTAAAGATTTCAAATTCAGAATATCAGGTAAATCTTTATCCGAACGATATTTTTCAGAAGAATTTAAAACTGGCACTTTTTTTTCCCGATCGCGAAAATTTTATTTATCATTCGCTAAATTGGTTATTGGTGGCTTCGTTTCTGTTTTCAATTTTCATTTTGGTAACCTTCGGATTGAGCATTTTTTACATTTTCAGACAGAAGAAAATTTCGGAAATGAAGTCTGATTTTATCAATAATATGACACACGAATTTAAAACGCCGATTGCAACAATTTCTGTGGCAACCGATTCAATAACAAACGATAAAGTGGTGAGTAATCCCGAACGTATTCGTTATTTTGCAGGAATGATTAAAAAGGAAAATGCCCGCATGAATCGTCAGGTTGAGGATATTTTAACCATTGCGCGTTTGGATAAAAAAGATTTCGAATTTAACTGGGAAGCTCTTGATGTGCACGAATTAATAAATGATGCCATTCAGGGAATTATTCTTCAGGTGGAAAAACGGGGCGGAAAAATTGATACCGATTTTGCAGCAGCCAATCCGGTTGCGGCTTCCGACAAAATGCACTGCACAAATATTATTTATAACTTGTTGGATAACGCTATAAAATATTCGGATGAATCACCGGAAATTAAGATAACAACAACAAATAAAGCAAAAGGAGTTTTGGTTTCGGTTGAAGACAAAGGAATTGGAATGAATAAAACAGTACAAAGCAAAATATTTGAACGGTTTTATCGGCAAACTAGTGGTAATATCCACAATGTAAAGGGTTTTGGATTAGGATTAAGTTATGTGAAAGCTGTTTTAGAGGCAAACAAAGGAACCATTTCGGTGCAAAGCGAACCGGATAAAGGAAGTATATTTGAAGTGTTTTTACCTTTTGTTAGGGAATGATAGCCTCTCAATAGCCCTCTCCAATGAAGAGGGAGTAAGAAAGCATCTAATTAAAAATAAAAAAATAAGGAATAATTAGTAGGAAATAACAAATCAGAAAGTGCAGGATTAAATTGACTTTTTTATTTTTTATTCGATATTTTAGATTTTTATGGAAAACAAACAACATCTGTTTTTAGTTGAAGACGACCTTAGTTTCGGAGCGGTTCTAAAGTCGTACCTTGAGCTAAACGATTACGAAGTTACTTGGATTGACGATGGAAAATTTGCTGTTGATAAATTTCGAAATGGCAATTTCCTAATTTGTATTCTCGATGTAATGTTACCCAACATCGACGGTCTTACAATTGGAACCGAAATACGTAAAATTGACAAGGAAATCCCGATGGTTTTTCTCACCGCCAAATCGTTAAAAGAGGACATTTTAAAGGGTTACAATGTTGGCGCCGACGATTACATTACCAAACCTTTCGACACTGAAGTGTTGCTTTGTAAAATTCAGGCTATTATTAAACGGCAAACAACGCAACCAACAATCGAAGAAGTGACATTTGCGATTGGTTCTTTTCAGTTCGATTCAAAACTGAGAACCTTAATTCGCGACGGTGTAAAACAAAAATTATCTCCCAAAGAATCGGATTTATTAAAACTACTTTGCCAGAATGAAAACGAACTGCTTCCCCGCGAAATAGCACTACGTAAAATCTGGGGCGACGACGGTTATTTTACAGCCCGCAGCATGGATGTGTTTATTACCAAACTCCGTAAATTTCTTGCCGTCGATCTCAACATCGAAATTAAAAACATTCACGGAAGTGGGTTTTTATTAGAAGTAAAAGAAACAATTTAACTTTTGTTGTTGTGAATTTGTTGCAATGGTAAGAAAATAATCAGCATATTTATTTTCGATTATAAGTAAGGGAAAAATCAAAGCGATTTTCCCTTTTTGTTTTTTATTTATAGATTGCTAAAAATTTAATGACATGAATAAACCTAAATCAAGAAGAAAATTCTTAAAAATATTAGTTGCGGCTCCGGCAATTGCGGCTTTCGGAACATCACCGCTTTTCTTAAATGCAGGAAATGCAAAAAGCACCTTTTCGCATAAATTTAAAACAAGCTTGAATGTGTTTTCTTTTAATTCGCTTTTGCGCGAAGGTAAAATCGATTTGTTCGACGTTCTTGATTTTTGCGCCGAAAATAATTTCGATGCCATCGACCCAACCGGATATTATTTCCCGGGCTACCCCGAAGTTCCGTCGGATGATTTTATGCGCCGTTTTAAACGACAAGCTTTTTTACTCGGTCTCGACATTAGCGGGACAGGAGTGAGAAATGATTTTACAGTACCTGACGCCTCTGCAAGGAAAGCAGACATTGAGATGATTGGAAAGTGGATTGTTGCCGCTGCAAAAATGGGTATTCCAAACGTTCGTATTTTTTCAGGAAATACGGCCCACGAAGGATTTACTCGCGACCAGGTTTTTGAATGGATGGCTAAAGATGTGAAAACTTGTTGCGAAATTGGAAAAGAATATGGAGTGATTGTTGCCATTCAGAACCACAATAATTTTATTAAAACCGCTGCCGATGTAAACCGAATATTTGAAATGGTGGATTCGGAGTGGTTGGGTTTGAACCTCGATGTTGGAAGTTACCGCCAAAGTGATCCGTTTATAGAAATTGAAAAAACGATTAAACATGCAGTAACCTGGCAAATAAAAGAAAACATGTGGATCGACGGAAAAGAAACTCCAACCGATTTGGTAAAACTTTTTAAACTTATTAAAAAAGGAGGTTATCGTGGTTATCTACCAATTGAGACACTCGGTGCCGGCGATCCATTTGAAAAAATTCCTGTTTTGATGGAGAAAATTCACAAAGCGATGGAACAAATTTAATTTAATTAGAAAATAGAACCGTTCTCTTTAAAAAGCAACGATTTCCTTTAAAACAAAAATATGCCTGAATTAATTCATAAATCTACCCTTGCCGATTTTTAAAAATATGTAATTGAGCTGGAAAAAGAACGTGGATTTTCGGACCAGTCAATTATCGATAAATGTCTGTTACTGGGAGAGGAAGTTGGCGAGCTTTTTAAAACGGTTCGAAAAACAGAAGGGCTTTCGGTTGATTCAAATTCTACTTTTACAGAAATTGGCGACGAGCTTACTGATATTTTTATTTATCTATGTGCGATTGCCAATCGTAAAAATATTGGCTTGGAAACTGTTTTTCGGGCGAAAGAGAAGAAAAACAAACATCGAATTTGGGAATAAAATTATAAATAAGGAACCGCTCTCTCAAGAAAAGAACGATTCCGTAACTACAAAAATATGAATACAATTAAAATACCATTTTCCGAAATGAAATCCAAATTCAAACGGATTTTGCTTAATCATAATTTCACAAGTAAAAAGGCAGATAAATGTGCTGAAATATTTGCAACAAACA
>CAYZBC010000087.1:0-16588 GCA_964476535.1 uncultured Maribellus sp. | reverse complement strand
GAAGATTTTGACAAATTTGCTGATAGCCTGCAAGAGGTTGTAAATTTTATTCGTGGTAAACAACCTGAACAATCTTCTGCTTTAGAAGTGGAAAATACCGAAGAACAAGTTGAAAAGGTGCCGGAGGCGGTAAAAGACTTTTTGGATATTACGTTTGAGGATATTTAGTGATTGTTAATTAAGTCTAACCTCGTAATTTTTTAAATTGAACTTTTCAGAAACAAATTTACCCGAACAACATAAATTTAATTAGCCTAATTCGCTTAATTCTAACCAGCGAAACTCTTTCTCGTCGAGAAGTATTTTTAATCTTTCCAATTCTTTCGATTTCTCATATAATTCATCGTGTGGCAAGATCCCCGAATTTAACAATTTCTCCAATTCAACTATTTGGTCTCCCATTTTTGAAATCTCAGATTCCAGTTGCTCAAATTCTCTTTTTTCGTTAAAAGAAAGTTTCTTTTTTCCTTGTGAAGAAGAATTGTTTTCAGATTTCTTTTTTACTTGTTCCTGTGCTCGTTTTTTTGCAAATGCTTTTTCCAAAGCTTGCTCCTTCGACTGATCTTCCAAAAATTTATTTCTAAAAAGAGTATAGTTCCCAGGGAAATCAGAAACTTTTCCTTCGCCTTCGAAAACAAAAAGATGGTCAACAATTTTATCCATAAAAAAACGATCGTGTGAAACTACAATCACACACCCTGCGAACGATCTTAAATATTCTTCCAGAACATTCAAAGTCATTATATCCAGGTCGTTGGTGGGTTCATCAAGAATGAGAAAGTTTGGATTCTGCATCAGAACAGTACATAAATATAAGCGGCGTTGCTCGCCACCGCTTAGCTTTTCAATGTAATTAAATTGTGTTTCGGGCGGAAAAAGAAAATAACCTAACATTTGTCCGGCGCTCATTTTTGTGCCATCTTCAAAATGGATATATTCTGCAATTTTCTGCACGGCATCAATCACACGTTCCTGGGGGTCGAATGAAATTCCATCTTGTCGGTAATAACCAAATTTTATGGTTTGCCCAATTTCAATATTCCCTGAATCGGGTGGGAGTGCATTTGTAATTAAATTTAAGAAAGTAGTTTTTCCTGTTCCATTTTTACCAACAATCCCAACTTTTTCCAGACGGGAAAATTTGTAACTGAAGTCTTTAATTAAATTAACTCCAGGAAATGCTTTGGAAACATTTTCCAATTCTACTAATTTTTTTCCAAGTCGTGCTGATTTTACATTAAGGTGAACTGATTTATCATCAAATCTTTGCGAAGCTTTTTCTTTTAAATCCTGAAATGCATCGACTCTGTATTTTGCTTTGGTACTTCGGGCTTTTGGCATTCGTCGCATCCATTCTATCTCGGTGCGCATTGTGTTTTTAGCCTTTGTGACCGAAGCTTGCTGCACTTCAATTCGCTGTTCGCGTTTTTCAAGAAAATAGGAATAATTGCCCTGGTATTTATAGATTTGGTTGTCCTCCATTTCAATTATTTCATTGCAAACACGGTCGAGAAAATAGCGATCGTGCGTAACCATCAAAAGTGTCGATTTGGTCTTTGCCAAATAGTTTTCCAGCCATTCAATCATTTCTAAATCGAGGTGGTTGGTTGGCTCATCTAATATAAGTAAATCTGGTTTATTGATGAGGACTTTTGCAAGTGCCAGCCTTTTTTGTTGCCCTCCCGACAGTTCTGAAACTCTTTGTTCAAGCTGGGTAATTTTAAGTTGAGTTAGAATTTGTTTGATTTCAACCTCAATGTCCCAGGCATTTAACTCATCCATTTTGGCTGAAATTTCAGCAATCTCTTCTTGATTATTTTTCGTAACAGCAAGTTCAAATGCTTTTACTGTTTTAAGCTTTTCATTTTCCGAATCAAAAATCTCTTCAATTACAGTATGAATTGGATTTAATTTTGGAATCTGTTCAAAATAACCCACTTCAACATTGTTGGTTAAAGTAATTTTACCCGATTCAGCTATTTCTTTGCCTGCCAGAATATCAAGCAAAGTTGATTTTCCAGCACCATTTTTTGCAATTAGCGCTACTTTCTGTTGCTCAAAAACGGTGAATGAAATGTTGTCGAAAAGCATTAATTCGCCCCAACGTTTCGATAGGTTTTCTGCCTGTAAAAAAGGTTTCATCTGTTATAATTGTTTATTTTTTAAGGTAACAGATGTAATTCCCCTGAATTAATATCATGCTTCTTTATTTGATTTCTTCTCATAGCCACTTCACGAAATTAACTGTTCGGAATATGTTCTTTGTCTTTTAATTCGAAAAGCAAATTCAGAAATGTAGGAATTGTTTTCGAACCGGTACTATTTGGGGAATTTGATAAAAAAGCAATTCCAATTTCTTCTTCTTCACAGAGAGCAATCTCTGCACGGTATCCTTGAACATAACCTCCGTGATAAGCTATTTTTCGGTCTTTGTAACCAATAATTCTCCAACCAATTGCGTATTGTTTTGTGTCCACCTTGTCCCAGCGTCGTAAATAGTTTCTCTTGAGCGGAGAAACAACTTGCGGAGTAAATATTAATTTGCGAACAGCGTCGTTTACCACTGAAGATTTATGGTCTAAAACTGTTAGAAGAAAGTGTGACATATCTGAGATACTCGCATTTATACCGGCTGCCGGACCCGTGCTGTAATATCTGTTGTTTAATCGTAATGAGCGAAATTTACCATTGCCGCCATTGTGCGGAAAAGCTTTGTTATCACTGTCTTTATAATCGGCAAAACTTGTTGAGGCATCGTTCATTCCAAAGGGTTCGAAAACTTTTTCTTTAATTAATGAACTGAAATTTTTTGAGGTTTTAACCGATGCAATGGTGTCGTACAAACTAAACATTACATTTTGGTAACCGTATAATTTTCCGGGTTTGGCTGCAATGTCTACAAATTGCAGTTGTTCCATTATTTTGTTAATTGGCACGTGTTCTTCAATCATATTGTCGTAAGCGTGTGGAATTAATCCAGATGTGTGGCTTAACAAATTACCGATTGTAATTCTTGAAGTGCTTTCCGGCGATTTCAATTTGAACCCGGGAATATAATCCACTACTTTATCCTCGAATTCAATAATTCCTTCATTGGAGAGTATTCCAGCTAAAACTCCGGAAATTGTTTTTGAAACTGAAGCCAGTCTGAAAATAGTATGTTTATTAATCGGGTTTTGTTCACCCGCTTTTTGAACCCCAAAACATTTTAGAATTGCAATTTCATTTTTGTAGGTTATTACAACAGCGGCACCAACTGTTCCCGATTCCGTTATCTCTGAACTTAAAATACTATCGTATTTCGAGATAATTTCTTTAATCTCAAATAGCTGACTTGGTTTTGCTGTTTCAGTCGTTGCTATTATTGCTTCTTTTATAACTTCTTTAGAACTAACAAACGATTGAAGTTTAAAGGCAATTAGAATTAAAATAATTAAAAGGGGAATGTATAGTTGCTTTCGTTTTATCATATAAAAAAAATATCGAATTGTATTTGGCGCGAAAGATACTTATTCTGAATTCATTGTTGTCGTGAAACTTTTAGAATAACTTAATTTTAACATTCAACTTCAATTTTGTTCAGTTTTGTACTGGCTTTTATTTTAGAGTGAAAAATTGATTTTGGTTTTTGTAAAATGAAAAAGCCGGTTTTTACCGGCTTTTTGCGTCTGTTTAATTTGCTAATTTAAAACTATTTCTATAAAAAAAAGGGGAGAGAAATAGGATGAAGTGTAGCAACTACATATATTTAGACAGATAAAAAGAGTTTTTGTTACGGAGTGGTTGCAAAAAAAATCAACTATTTTTGAAAAAAAATTAATCTTTATAAAATCTGTATAGAGATTTATTTTATAAGTATTTGATAGTAAGAAATGTTGCATTGAATACGCGGAAAATATTTAAATAATAATGAGATGAAAAAACGAGAATTATTCGACTTTGTAATTCAATATTTCGAGGAATCGATGCCTATCGCAGAAACTGAATTAGAATATGGAAATCCATTTGAATTAATCGTTGCTGTTATTTTATCGGCACAGTGCACCGATAAAAGGGTTAATCAGATAACTCCTGAATTATTGAAACGATTTCCAACTCCCCAAAAAATGGCGGAGGTTGAATCGGCCGAAGTCTTTGACTACATAAGAAGCTGTTCTTACCCTAACAATAAATCCAAACATTTAGTTGGGATGGCTCAAAAACTTATTGAACTCTTTGATGGAGTTATTCCAAGTGATGTGGATGATTTGCAAAAATTGCCGGGCGTTGGTAGAAAAACAGCTAATGTTATTGCTTCTGTAGTATATAATAAACCAACGATGGCTGTTGATACTCACGTTTTTCGGGTAGCAGCCCGAATTGGGCTAAGCACAAATGCAAAAACTCCGTTGGCAACTGAGCAGCAATTGATGAAATATTTTCCTTTGGAATTGGTTCCAAAAGCACATCATTGGTTAATTTTGCATGGTAGATATACGTGTTTAGCCCGAAAGCCAAAATGTGAAAAGTGTGGTTTAACAGAGGTCTGTAAATTTTATAAAAAGCAGCTCAAAAAGCAAAGCTAGAAATGTACTCATTTTTAAGCTCCTGTGACCGTAAACAGCTACTGAATACTTTCTGCTACCCCAGCGCAACATCCAATAACATCATGGTAGCAAATCCAAACATGGCGCCAATCGTAGAATAATCTGTTTCGTTTCCTGTCTGCGATTCAGGAATAAGTTCTTCAATAACAACAAAAATCATAGCACCTGCTGCAAACGACAAAGCATAAGGAAGAATAGGAGTCATAACCAAAACTAAATAGGCGCCAAGTACAGCTGCAATGGGTTCAACTATTCCAGACATTTGACCGTAATTAAATGCTTTTAATCTTGAAAAACCTTCACGACGTAAAGGAATAGAAACGGCCGCACCTTCAGGGAAATTTTGTAATCCAATTCCAAGTGCTAGCGCAACAGCACCTGCCAATGCACCTGCCTCCGGGTTGCTGGCAAGTGCGCCAAAGGCAACACCCACAGCCAAGCCTTCGGGTATATTATGAAGTGTAATTGCAAGTACAAGCAAAACACTACGTTTCCAGGTTGTTTTTATTCCCTCTGCTTTTTCAATTTTTAATCCCAAATGTAAATGAGGTAAAATGTTATCGATGAGTAGCAAAAATGCTCCTCCCGACAGAAAGCCCACAACGGCCGGAACCCAGGGAATATCGCCCCGTGCTTCCGTCATTTCTATTGCAGGTTTTAACAACGACCAAAAACTAGCCGCAATCATTACGCCGGCAGCAAAACCCAGCATGGAGTTAAGTACTTTTTGATTTATTTTTTTGAAGAAAAAAACCATTGAAGCTCCCAGAGCTGTTAATGCCCAGGTAAATAAGGCGGCAAAAAGTGCCAGCAATATCGGATTATATTGTAAAAGCCAATCTAAATTCATAATGAAATTATTTTAAAACAAATTTAGCAAAAAGATTAGTAATAAAATGTTAAGAAGTTCGTGTTAGATAATTTAGTGAATACCAGATGCTTATTTTAACTGTTTGTTAATCGTTATAAAATTTTTAAATCTGAACTATGATCTTTTGTTAAACTTTGTACTTTTGGTGCAAACTTAAATGTTTAATTAAAAAAATCCGTTATGGCATATAAAATTTCTGATGAATGTATTGCATGTGGAACATGTATTGACGAATGTCCGGTAGATGCAATTGCTGAAGGCGATATCTACACAATTGATGCTGATCTTTGTACTGATTGCGGTTCGTGCGCGGAGGTTTGTCCGGTAGAAGCTATTTCGATAGACGAATAAATCGGATAAATTTACATACGAAAAGGTCTGTTAGTTAATTGACTAACAGGTCTTTCTTGGTTTTTTACAGGATTTTATGAAGTAATTTTCTTTTCTATTCTCTTTGAAGAGTTCCGGATTATCAGTTCGATAGGCATTGTAATGGTCTCGAACACAGGTTTTTCCTTTTTATTGTTTATCTGGTTAACTAATAACTCAGCCGCCTTTTGACCCATTAAAAATCCCGGCTGTTTTATTGTACTTATTGAAGGAGTAACAACTTCAGAAAAAGGTTCGTTGCTAAAACCTACAATTAAAATATCATCAGGTACTTTTATCCCTATTCCCTGCAAATAAATAATTACACTTAAAGCGGTGGTGTCGTTGGCACAAAAAATTGCATCTGGCTTTTTTTCATTTGCAAAGAGTTCTTTAATTGCTGCGGTACCTTCAGCCCGGGTTAAACTATTGTTAATAATGTATGATTCGTCAAGTTTTAATCCTGTATCTTTTATTGCCTGGCAAAATCCATCTTGCCTGTTTTTGTATATCTTTAAATTTAACGGACCACCAATATGAGCAATATTTTTTGCACCTTGTTTTATTAAATGTTTTGTTGCCTGGTAACTTCCACCAAAATCATCTACCACAATTTTGTGTGCTTTTATTTCATCCACTACCCGGTCGAAAAAAACCAGCGGTATATTTCTGTCCGAAAACAATTTCAAATGGTCGAAAGTGGTTGTTTCCATTCCAATGGAAAGTATGAGTCCGTCAAACCGATTCGCAAATAGTGTGTGTGCAATTTTGTCTTCTTTTTCAAGATTATCATTCGATTGAGAAATAGTAACCGTAAAACCTCGTTTGTATGCCACTTCTTCAATTCCACTAATCACCGAAGAAAAAAAATGACGATTTATATGTGGTACAATTACTCCAATTGTATTTGTTCTTTTTGTTCTGAAATTTGCGGCTAAAGTATTTGGGTGATAACCCATTTCTTCGGCGGTATTTTTTATAAGTTTCCGTGTAGCTATGCTAATTAATGGATTATTATTTAAAGCTCGCGAGATGGTGGAAGCTGAAAAATTTAATTTCTTGGCAATATCGTGAATAGTTGTTTCTGACATATGTTCCAACTGGTTTTTTAGAAAGCAAAGTTAAATATTATTTTTAATCATGCAATCGATTGCAAAGTTGTTGAAATGTTTCTATTTTTGTTTGTTATTAAGCGAGAATATATTCTAAAAAAACAGGGAGCAATCATTATTCAGGTTTTTTAATTTCCCATTTTTTAAATCATTTAGATGAAGAAATTAGAAAATTGAATTCATATAAATTATAAATATTCTGGATACAAATTTTTAAAATAAAATAGCATGGCAACAATTTACGAAGAGAGGTACAATTATCATCCTGAGGATTTTAAATCTTATGGTACTGATAAAATTAGAAAAGAGTTTTTAGTAGAGAAATTAATGGATGCCGGAAATATTCGTTTGGTTTATTCTTTAATTGAACGCTATATTGTTGGTGGCGCAGTTCCGCTTGACAAAGGTTTGGTTTTGGAAACGATCGACCCATTAAAAGCAAAGTATTTCTGTGAACGCCGCGAAGTTGGGGTAATAAATGTAGCAGGATCCGGTTCTATTGAGGTTGACGGAACTGTATATAAAATGAATTTTAAAGATGCCCTTTATATTGGAAAAGGAAGTAAAGAGGTTGTTTTTAAATCAGACGATCCTTCTGCACCTGCACATTTTTATATTAATTCTGCTCCAGCTCACAAAGAGTTTCCGGTAAAACATGTAACAATGGGCGACGCAAATGTTTTGCATTTGGGATCTTTGGAAACGTCGAATGAAAGGAACATTAATCAGCTTCTTATTAATGGAGTGGTTGAAACTTGTCAATTACAAATGGGAATGACTGAGTTAAATTCTGGAAGCGTTTGGAATACGATGCCGGCACATTTGCACAGTCGTCGAAACGAGGTTTATTTTTATTTTGATGTTCCCGAAGGACAGGCAATTTGTCATTTTATGGGGCAACCCGATGAAACACGCCACATTTGGATGAAAAATGAACAAGCGGTAATTTCGCCAAGCTGGTCGATTCACGCTGCAGCAGGCACAAGCAATTACATCTTTATATGGGGAATGGCTGGTGAAAACCTCGATTATACCGATATGGATGTTATTCAACCAACAGAACTCAAATAAAAGTATAAAGTAGTTTGTAATTAGTAGATTGAATGAAGTAGTTCGCTATTTTCTGATTGCTGTTGGTCTAACTACACGTTACTAAAATTTCTGTATAAAAAAATAAAAAATGATAAACGAATTATTCGATCTTACCGGAAAAGTTACTCTAATTACAGGAGGAACACATGGCATTGGAATGGCCATAGGTAAAGTTCTGGGGCAAGCCGGAGCTAAAATTTGTGTGAACGATATTTCAGATGAGAAACTGGAAGAATGTAAAGCAGAATATGCAAAAGTTGGTGTTAATGTTTTTGTATTGAAATTTGATGTAACTGATGAAGCAGATGTTGATCGTGGAATTTCAGAAATTGAAGCAAAAGTTGGTGATATTGAGATTCTGGTAAACAATGCCGGTATCATTAAACGTATCCCAATATTAGATATGGCTATTTCTGATTTCAAACAAGTAATAGATGTTGACTTGGTTGCACCTTTAATTGTTGCAAAAAGGGTTGCACCTAAAATGATTGAAAAATGCGCGGGCAAAATAATTAATATGTGTTCGATGATGAGTGTTTACGGTCGTAATTCGGTTTCTGCTTACGCTTCTGCAAAAGGTGGATTAAAATTATTAACCGCGAATATGACTTGCGAATGGGCAAAATATAATCTTCAGATTAATGGAATCGGACCAGGTTACATTGCAACTTCACAAACGGCAGCCATTCGCGAAGGCAATCATCCGTTTAACGATTTGGTAATGACCCGAACTCCGGCAGGTCGTTGGGGAGAGCCCGAAGACGTTGGAAATGCAGCTCTGTTTTTGGCATCGCAAGCGAGTAATTTTGTAAATGGGCATGTTCTTTATGTCGATGGCGGAATTTTAGCTAATTTTGGTTACGTAAAAGGCGAAAACGATATTTAGATATTTATTCCTGTTGGGCATAAAATGTCGGGCAGGATTTATTTTACTAATTACCATCATTATGAAACATTCATGACTCAAAGGTTTTGTCATGCAAGGGAGATGATTCAAATTTTTGTCTTGCGTCTTTAATCTTGTGTCTTGATTTTAATTTTAAACGTATGAAAATAAAACACCTGTTTTTTTTAGTCGTTTCTTTAGCTTTTTTTTCGTGCGAGAAAGAAGTTGAATTGACTTTCGAAAATCCATTGGCAGTTGAGCGGATTGATGAAGTTATTGTTTTAAACCGCGCAGATTTGGCGAAGGAAATGGAACTAACAGAAGGAATGCTCCCTGTTTTTAAGCTTGATGATGATAAAATCGTTCCAAGTCAGGTGGATGATTTGGATAGCGACGGCAAATGGGATGAAGTGGTAATAATTCTTGATTTTACTGCCAGCCAAAACCTTGAAGTTAAGGTTGAATTGGAGCCCGAAAGTGAATACCCAAGCTTTGAAATGCGAACCAATCTTCGCCTCGGTATAATACAGGACGATGGTTCGTACAAAGAATTTAAACGTTACAGTGCACCATCGTATAAAGAGGGATTTAAAGTAATTGCACAGGCTGAAAGTGTTAGCTGGGAGAACGACAAAATTGCTTTCCGCAACTATTTAGATGCCCGCAATACAAAAGATCTTTTCGGGAAATTGAAGAGGAGAATGGTTATGGACGATGTGGGTTCCAAAGAATATGGTAATTACCATAAACTTAGCGAATGGGGAATGGATGTATTACACTGCGGAAGTTCGCTTGGTTCGGGAGGAATTGCCTTAATGAAAAACGATTCTCTTTTCCGTTTAGGTTCAACCGAAGTTTATGATTATGAAAACATTATTGAAGGCCCGCTGCGCTCGATTTTCGAATTGCGTTACAAAGGTTGGAATGTTGACGGTGAAATGATGGAAGCTGTTGAACGCATTACAATTTATCCCGGAAAATACTGGTTCGAATCGGATGTTACTGTTAACGGTTGTTCGAACGATGACCAGATTGTTACCGGAATTGTGACAAGCCGTTTAAAACGCGAGCCTTTTTCTTTCGAAGTGGCCGATTTTAAATGTATGGGAACTCACGATGTACAATCCGAAAACAACGATGAACTGGGGATGGCAGTGATTGTACCTAAAAAGGAAGCAGGCAAAATTGGTCGTACAACCGATATTGATTTTTTTAAACTGGGGTACGAAACCATTAAGAAAAAAGGTTTTAGTCATATCATTTCCGAAACCTGTTACATTGGGCAAAAATGCCAAAGTGGAGTTTCTGCAAAACATTATTTTTTTGCTGTTTGGGGTTTGGACAAAGACCAGTGGAAAACAGAAGAGGGTTTTCGGAAATATATTTCTGAAGAAGCAGATAAATTAACGGAACCAATTAGTGTTTTATAGAATAATTTCAATGGCATTAAAAAAGTGAGGGTGTATCAAAAGTCAAAAAATGAATTTTTTTAACTCTTTGAAATCGGTATTCCAATCCTGCATTTTTTCAATCCAATCTTTGTTTTTATTCTTATCTGAATTTGAATTAGATTGGTGAGCTGTACCTGGATGAGAAAAATGATTATCAATAAAATCAAAAACGCTAACCGTAAGAACTTTCGGATAATATGTATAATATTTTGTTTAGTTAATTATTCAATCAAAGTCGAAGAGAAATAGTATTTTTAAGTATAAATAAATAGCATCAATTCGGTTTTTTTGGTATTCTATTAAAATGCGAAAGTGCAAATTAGAATAAACGAATAATCAGTATAAATCATATGCTAAACAAATAGAAGATGTAAGAAATAATTGTTTTTCCAAAATGGAAAATTGGGGCTTGGTATAATTCTATTGAATTAAAAGATGATGAAATTTAATTTATTTATGAAAATTAAAAACATACTTTGTTCTTAAAAGGTATTAAACTCAATTTTTAATTATTTTAGCACTAAAAATCATTAATGCAGGAACAGTTTGTTCGTTTTGTTCAGGAAAGACAACTTTTTGAATCCCAACAGAAAGTATTATTGGCGATTAGCGGAGGAATCGACAGCATGGTTCTTTTGCACCTTTTTGAAAAGTCGGGTTTTGAGTATGGAATTGCTCACTGCAATTTCCAACTTCGTGGAGATGAATCTGACAAAGATGAAGAATTTGTAAAAAGCCAGGTTTTAATTCACGGCGTTCCTGCATATTTCGAAACGTTTGAAACAGCAGAATATGCTAGCTTAAATGGCATTTCTATTGAAATGGCAGCCCGCAATTTACGGTATGAATTTTTTGAAAAAGTACGCATAGAAAATGATTTTGACTTTATCGTAACCGCTCATCATCAGGATGATTTGGTTGAAACTTTCTTTTTAAACCTTTCGCGAAAAACAGGAATTAAAGGTTTGACAGGAATTAAAGAAAAAGCCGGCAAGATTATTCGGCCACTTTTATTCGCAGATCGTGCAGCAATTGAAAATTATGCTTCTCAAAATTACATCGATTTTAGGGAAGACTCCAGCAACAATGAAGTTGTTTTTCAACGTAACTTTTTAAGGCATAAAATTCTTCCGCTTTTTTCGGAATTAAATCCTTCGTTCAAAAAAAATATTCTGGCAAGTATCGAAAATCTGAAAGATGCAGAACGAGTTTATTCAGGGGTTTTGCAGTCGGAAAAAAGGAACGTGGTTTCTGAGAAAAAAAACGAAACAATAATCAATATCGACGCACTTCAAAATTCGTCGTTTCCAAAAATATTATTACTCGAAATTCTTTTAGAATTTAACTTTAATTCAACGGTTGTCGATGAAATTTTTAAAAGTCTTTCCACTGAATCGGGGAAACAGTTTTTTTCGAAAACACACCGACTGGTAAAAGATCGTAAAGCGCTTTTTGTTTCGTTGATAAACGAGGCGGAGGATAAGGTATTTTATATGGAAAAGGATGATGTTGAATTGTTTGAACCGTTGGATGTCTCCATTGAGAAACTTTTTGCTGAGGATTTTCAAATTATAAAAAAATCGAATGTTGCTTGCATCGATTTGGATGAAATTGAATTCCCCTTGTTAATTAGAAAATGGCGGCAAGGCGATTATTTTCAGCCACTGGGTATGACGGGTTTTAAAAAAGTGAGCGACTTTTTTATCGACCAGAAAGTTCCAATTCACGAAAAAGAAAATACCTGGCTTTTATGTAGTGGAAAAAAAATCGTTTGGATAATGGGGCAACGCATCGATAATCGTTTTAAAGTAACTGAGGAAACAGAAAAAATTTTAAAAATAAAAATTAGAATTTAGTTGAATTTCGAACCAACCTACTACATTATTCTTTATCGCTATATATTCTACTGATCTTGAAATTAATAACAGTGCAGGGTATAATTTTGTTTTTACTTTGAAATTATTTGTAATTTAACACCCGTTTATATTAAATAGCGAATCAACTTTTATACCCATTAAAAATGTTTAAACAAGTTTTCTATCTTTTCCTGATTTCAATACTTATTTCCTGCAACTCAGAATCTGATTTTGAACTCCAATCAGCAAAAAAGGATTGTAGCTCTCTTCTAATTATTGAAGAGAATTCGATTTGTTTTAATCTTGTTTTTAAAGGTGATACTTTAATTGAAAATCTTGATTTAAAACTTTCAAATAATGATCTAAATGTTTTTGAAAATGTTGAATTAACAGGAAAAGAAACTTCAACATTTACTGAATCATGGCAAGCCATAAACGGTAAGAACAAAACTGTTTTAAACGAATACAAATTGTACGATTTTAATTTGAAAAATGAATCGGGCAAAGCATTCAATCTCGAAATCAGATTATACGATGCCGGTTTTGCTTATCGTTTTATTTTCCCCGAAGGAATGGGAAATATGCAAGAAAACAGCACAATCAAATTTGGAGATGATTTTACTTTTTGGGCGTACAATGGAGAAACCCACAATGTTGGGCCGGTAAAACTTTCTGGATTTGGTGAAAAGCTTGCTCGCAATCCGGTTGTTTTTAAAACAGAAAGTGAAAACTATTTTGCCATTCACGAAGCAGCAATTTTTGAACATGCTCCTTTTATTCTTACGAATTCAAATAACAACTCATTTCAACTTGAACAAGAAATTAATGCGGATGGAGCAGCCACAAAAACTTCGTGGCGTGCTTTTATTTTGGGAGATAAATCGGGCGATTTAATAGAATCAGACTTGCTGGTTAACCTAAATGAACCTTGTAAAATTGAAGATCCTTCGTGGATAAAACCGGGACGTGCGATGTGGGATTGGCGTGTTTGGGGTTATAAAGCCGCTGATGGATTTGAATATGGTTTAAATACGATTTCGCATAAACGATTTATCGATTTTGCTGCTGAAAACAACGTTCAGTATTTATTAATTGATGCCGATTGGTACGGCCCCGAGTTTGATGAAAATTCGGATCCGACCAATGCACGCGAGGGGGTAAATATTGAAGAATGTATGGATTATGCAAAAGGAAAAGGAGTTGGAGTAATACTTTATTTAAACGATGTAGGAGCCAATAAATTTGGACTGGAACGAATTTTAAAACAGTTTTCGGATTGGGGAGCAGCAGGAGTTAAATATGGTTTTATGCAGGGAACGCCAAAAGAGAAAGTTTTAAATACACGACGAATTGTTGAGTTGTGTGCGAATTACAAATTAATGGTTAATTTTCACGATAATCCTATACCTCCAAGCGGCGATAGAAGAACCTGGCCCAATTTGATTACAAAGGAATTTGGGCATTCGCAAGCCGATGCAAAAAAATCATATTTCCCCGAGACAATAGTTACTGCCCCATTTGTAAATATGATTGCCGGACCACTCGATTTGTGTAACGGTTGGTTTGCTTTAAACTCTGCCTTTACCAGCAACCGCCCGAAAGTTTTTGAGGAAATACCAGGAACAGTAGCTGCTGAAGTTGCCAAATTAATTGTGGTTTATGGAGGTTGTTTTGTGTTGCCGGATGCACCTGAGGAATATTTGAAAAAAGACGATCTTTTTGATTGTATTAGAAATATGCCTGCACATTTCGATGGTTATAAAGTTCTGGGTGGTGAAATTGGAGAATACATTTCGGTAGCCAGAAGTTCAGGCAAAGATTGGTTTATTGGTTCATTAACAAATAGAGAAGGTCGGGTATTATACCTCAATTTTGATTTCTTGGATGCAGATAAAAAATATCAGGCAACCTTTTACGAGGACAGCGAAGAAACACATTTTACCGAAAATAAAGAAGCTTATCAGATACGCGAAAATATTGAAGTTAAAAAAGGTTCAGAATTAACCGTAAAACTTGCTCCGGGTGGTGGACATTCTATTTGGATTCGTCCGATTATTAATGAAGATTAATTTATTCTTCTGCTGAAAAAATTAGTGCAATTTAAAACTAGACCCGAATGATTCTGTCCAATATTACAGCATCAAGCCAAACTAAATTTATGATGAAACGAATTTCATTCGAAGTCAAACTTATGGTATTTTCAGTCCATAGTGGTTTATTCATTCTTCTTTTGCACATTTAATCTTGAATTTTTCGCTGGTGGAGACCCGATGAAATTATTGGCATTATCACAATAATCGGGACGGAGGGGGTTTGCCACAATCAACTTTAAATATCCCCCAATATTTTTATTCAAACTATTGTTCGTAACCTTTTTTCTGGCTACATTTAAAACCGCTTAAATCAGCCAAAATGAAACATCCGCCTCAAAATGTATTTCATGTAAAAACAAATAAGTAAATCTCCGTAATTGGGTTATACAATACTTGGAGATATTAAAAAACGTATTAAGCAAAATTATTAAATTGTTTCAATGAAAGTAATTAATAACACATTAAGAAGCTGGTTATTTGAAAATAATTATAAAGATATTGCATTGATTATTGACGATATTTTAGAAGAATGGAAAAAAGAAGGAAAGGGTACAAGGCGCAATTGGTGGGATAAATTGGCAGGAGGTAAAAATGGAAAACCCTGTATTGTTTCCGGTAGGGAAATACCCGTTTTAAAGGCGGCGCAAATTAGACAAAAAAAGCCTGTAACAAAAAATGCCATTTGCCGCAATGAAAATGAAACAATTCCAAAAATATAATTATAATGGCTGATAAAACAAATCAACGGAAAGCATATAAATTTCTTATAGAAAAAGAAGCAAAGGGATCAACTTTTACAAATGAAGAAATTGATGCAGCTGCAAACTGGTCAGGAGATACTTTTAAATCATACCGATATAAATTATTAAAGGGATTAATACACAAAGAAGAAAATGGAAGTTTTTATGTTAAAGGCTTATTGGGAGTAACGGAAAATGAGTTTATCGAGCATTTATCGCAAACTGGTATTTTAAGACCAAAGTCACGTCAATTACATGATTTGTTAAATGATACAGATAGCTATAATCTTACAGAAATAATAAATTTAGGAAATGTTGATATATTTAAAAAGCTACTTGAAATTGTATTAAACGTAGATGATAAGGGAAAAATTATAGAAATTCTAAACGTAGTTTTTGAGAATGCTAAAGGCTCGGATAGAGAAAAGCTTTTATATTCGTTAAAAAATCAGAATCTAACAAAAACGGATTTTGATATTATTTCAGGTCGAAAAGAGGGTTTGGAATTATTCAAAAAAAATTTATGGGAAGAATCAAAATGGATAGAGAAAGATTGGCAAAAGTTCTTCGAGACAAATACATGGATTTTTGGTTATGGACTAGATTACAAATTTTTGAAAATTCTTCAAAGAGAAGCAAGAGTTTCTGAAGTTACAGTTGGTGGAGAAGAGGTGGTAATTGTGGATTTCTTAGTTGGAGATAAAAATTTCACCACCCTAATAGAACTTAAAAAACCAAATACGCCAATTTTTGATAATTTAAAAAATAGATCAGGAAGTTGGAAACTTTCAAAAGATTTGATATTTGCTGTTTCTCAAATTCTTGAACAAAAGGCGGAGTGGCAAATTAAAAGCCAATCAAAGCAATTTGATGGAAATCGTGAAATAATTAAACAAAAAACTATTGATCCAAAAGTAATCCTAATTTTCGGTCATGCAGATCAGTTTAAGGGGGAAAATTTGGACGACGAAATAAAATCAAAAACATTTGAATTATTTAGACGAAATCAAAGAAATGTTGATATAATAACTTTTGATGAGCTTTATGATCGGGCAAATTTTATTGTGAATCAAAAATAGTATTACCCACTTATGGCGCAGATTACAATCCGCCCATAAAAGCAAACAACAATACAACAAGTAGAAAATACAAATTTTCAAAATCTTGATGGGGTTTGTTTTGTGCCAATGGCTGAGTAAGGTGGTATTGCTGCCTGCCTTTGTTTAGGCAGTTTTTAATATTGTATAGTTTGTTCTTTCACTTGCAAATTTGATCGCAAAACATTCAATTTTTGTAAAAACAAAAACGAATAATTTCATCTCAGTATTTATTATTACCTACCGACCTTGGTAAATACATTGGGCACTTAACCGGGAACAGTTATACTTGTTTGTAAATCATACGAATCAAGGGTTGAACTGCTTTTGTTTTTCAGGCTGTAAGCATCACTTAATTTGGCCCAATGCAGCGCATTGGCTTATGTACAAGTAGAGTTTTGCGGCCTGTAAGGACAACTTAAACTAAGCTGCCTT